>NZ_JBFXGV010000052.1:0-25540 GCF_050177655.1 Paenirhodobacter sp. | reverse complement strand
TGGCGAAGCTCGGCATCCCGACCGATGGCTCGGAAAAGGGCGTGAAGGTGCTCAAGCAGGGCTTCAACGTCGATCCACTGCTGCAAAAGCAGGCCGATTGCATCTCGGTGATGACCTATAACGAATATGGTCAGGTGCTCGATGCCGGCATCACCCCGGATCAGCTGGTGACCTTCAACTACCTGCAGAACGGCGTCGGCATGCTCGAGGACGGGCTTTATGTCCTCGAGGACAAGCTGAAGGATGACGCCTTCAAGGCCTCGATGGTGAAATTCGTCCGCGCCTCGATGAAGGGCTGGAAATACGCCGAGGAGCACCCCGACGAGGCCGCGCAGATCGTGATCGACAATGACGAGAGCGGCGCGCAGACGATCGAGCATCAGAAATACATGATGAGCGAAGTCGCGAAGCTCACCGCCGGTTCGAACGGCGCGCTCGACCCGGCCGATTACGAGGAAACCGTGGCGACGCTGCTTTCGGCGGTCTCGCCCGACAATCCGGCGATCACCAAGGCGCCCGAGGGGGCCTATACGCTCGCCGTCACCGACGAAGCGCTGAAATAAGCGCCTGGAACGGGAAAACCGGGCGCGCCTTCGCGGGCGCGCCCTTTTTCTTTGGCGGTTTCTTAACCTCGCCATGCTGTTCTGGGGGCAGGAGGAACCATGCCCGCCGTGACGCATCGCCATCGCGAGGAGGAGGAACTCTCCCCGATCCTGGTCTGGGGCGGGGGGCTCTTGCTGCTTGGTGTCGTCTGCTTCCTGTTCTACGCGATCTGGCGCTCGCAGTTCACCCGCTCGGCCGGCTATCTCTTCGATACCGCCAACGCCTCGGTGGAGGCGGGCTATTGCCTCAATGTGGCGCAGATGATCGTGCCGGGGGGGGCGCCGATCGCCTCCTATTTCGACGAGGCGGCGCAGTTCTGGACGGGGCGGCTGCGCAAGATCGACCCGGAGGGGATGGCGCCGGCGATCATCGCGGGCCAGGTCAAGCTGATGGCGGACAAGACCGCGGCGGGGCCGAAGTCGAATGTCTGGTTCCAATATGCGATGGACCAATGCTCGAACCGCGCGGTCACCTACGGGTTCCACTTCCGAAGTTTCGACTGAGCCGGAGGACGCCGCTGGGTGACGCTGGGGAAGGTGACGCGCACGTGACGTGGGGGCACGAAATCACGCGCCGCTTGACGCAGATCAGGGCGCAGTGCGACAAATTGAACCACATGGTTCATAGGCCCTGCGCGTGACGCAGGGCACTGAGAGGAGGCAGATATGACCCGGAAGATTTCCCGCACGAAACCCGTCGTCGCCGTGCTCGCGCTTGCCGCGGTCCTGGCGCTTTCCGCTTGTGAGAACAAGGTCGGCCAGTGCGAGGGCGGGGTGGACGACATCTCGACGCTGTCGAACGTCGCGCCGCAGAACCCCTGCTGATCCACCGGCCCGCGGCGGGCTGTAAAGCCGCTTGTTTTTCCGTGACTTGCCCGTAAATTCAGGGCAGGAGGACAAGCGATGGCCAAGCCCGCCCTGACCGGCACGCGGATCCGCGAGCGGCGCATCGCGCTGCATCTGAAACAGGCCGATCTGGCCCGGGCCGCGGGGATTTCCGCGGCCTATCTCAATCTGATCGAGCACAACCGCCGCCGGGTGAGCGAGCCTCTACTCGAGGCCTTCGCCGCCGCGCTCGAGGTCGCGCCGCGGACCCTTGCCGAGGGGGCGGAGGGCGCGCTTTTCGAAGGGCTGCGCGAGGCCGTCGCGGGCGAGGAACAGGCCACCGCGCCGACGCCGGGCATCGCCGCGCCCGAGCTCGAGAAGATCGAGGAATTCGTCGGCCGTTTCCCCGGCTGGGCGGGGCTGCTCGCCGCGCGCCAGGCCCGGGTCGCCGCGCTCGAACGGGTGGTCGAACGCTTTTCCGAACGCATGGCGCAGGATCCCTTCCTGCTCGACGGGCTGCATGAGGTGCTCTCCGCGGTGACCTCGCTGCGCTCCACCGCCGCGATCCTCGTCGAGACCGAGGATATCGAGCCGGAATGGCGCGCCCGCTTCCTGCGCACGATCTCCGAGGAGAGCCAGCGCCTCTCCGGCTCGGCCGAGGGGCTGGTCGAATATCTCGACGAGATGGAATCGGCCGAGACGGGCCTCTCCTCGCCGCTCGAGCAGCTCGAGGCCTGGCTCGGCGCGCGCGACTGGCATGTCGAGGCGCTCGAACGCCCCGATCCGCCACGTCCCGAGGCGGTGATCGCCCATGCGCCGGAACTCGCCTCGAGCGCGGCGCGGGAACTCGCGCGCGCCTATGTCGCCCAGGCCACGGCGGATGCGCAGGCGCTGCCGCTGAAACCCTTTCTCGCCGCGCTCGCCGAGGAGGGGCCCGAGCCCGGGCGGCTGGCCGCGCGGCTCGGCGCGCCGCTCGCCGCGGTGTTTCGCCGCCTCGCCACGCTGCCGCCCGAGGCGCCGGGGCGGGTGCCGGCGGGGCTTGTCGTCTGCGACGCCTCGGGCACGCTGGTGCTGCGCCGCCCGGTGCCCGGTTTCGCCCTGCCGCGTTTCGGCGCCGCCTGTCCGCTCTGGCCGCTTTACGAGGCGCTCTCGCGCCCGGTGCAGCCGATCCGCGCCGTGCTCGACATGGCCGGGCGGATGCCGCAACGCTTCCTCACCTATGCCTTCGCCGCGCCGCGCGCCCCCGCGGGCTTCGGCGCGCCGGTGCTGATGGCCTCGATGATGCTGATCCTGCCCGCCCCCGCCGCCGTCGCCCCCGACGAGCGGCCGGTCGGCTCCTCCTGCCGGGTCTGCCCGCGCGCGGGCTGCCCGGGCCGGCGCGAGCCCTCGCTGCTCTCCGAGCGCTGATTTCGCGCAAACGCAGGCGCCGTTAGCGGTGCCGGCGTTTGACAGGGGCGCCCCCGCGGTGGATAGTCGCAGCGGGGGAGGACAGGCACATGGCGCAAAGACAGGTGCTGCTGGTCGAGGATGAGCCGCATATCGCCGAGGCGATCCGCTTCATCCTGACGCGCGCGGGCTGGTCGGTGACGGTCGAGCCGAACGGCGGCGCCGCGATGGCGCGCATCGGCGCGTTGCGGCCGGCGGCGGTGATCCTCGACCTGATGCTGCCGGGCCGCTCCGGCATCGAGATCCTGACCGATCTGCGCGCGGATCCCGCGCTTGGCGGGACGCCGGTGCTGATGCTGACCGCGCGCGGGCAGGGGCGCGACCGCGAGGCGGCCGAGCGCGCGGGGGCGACCGCCTTCCTCGCGAAACCCTTTGCCAATGGGGATGTGCTCGCCGCGCTCGAGACGATCGCGGGTTCGAACGTGACCGAGGCCGCGCCGGCGCGCGCCGCCGGGCGCTGAGGGCGATGCCGCGCTCCGGCCCGCCGCCGCTCTTCCTCGCGCGCCGCTCCTACCGGCGCCGGCGGATGATGGATGCCGCGCGGCTCCTGCCGGTGCTGGGTGCGATCCTGTTCCTGCTGCCCGGGCTCTGGCATCCGGCCGAGACCCCGGCCCCCGACACCGGGCGCGGCGGGCTTTACCTTTTCGCGATCTGGTGCGGCCTCGTCGCCGCGGGCTTCGCGCTGGCGCGCGGTCTCGCCCCGGCGCTCGACGCCGAGGAGGAGGCCGAGGGCGAGCCGATGCTCCTGCGCGCGGTGGAGGACCGCTAGGCGATGCCTTTCAACGCCCTCGTCGCGGTCTCGCTCGTCTATGTCTTCCTGCTTTTCGCCGTCGCCTTCATCGCCGAGCGGCGGGCGCGGCGCGGGCGGCTGCGGTTTTTGCGCAGCCCCTGGGTCTACACGCTTTCGCTCTCGATCTATTGCACCGCCTGGACGTTCTATGGCGCGGTTGGCTATGCGGCGCGCTCGGGGCTCGAGTTCCTGACGATCTACCTCGGCCCGACGCTGGTTTTCACCGGCTGGTGGTGGATCCTGCGCAAGCTCGTCCGCATCGGCCGGGTGCAGCGGGTGACCTCGATCGCCGATCTGATCTCGAGCCGCTATGGCAAGTCGAACCTGCTCGGAGTGATCGTCACGCTGATGTCGGTCGCCGCGGCGACGCCCTATATCGCGTTGCAGCTGCAATCGGTGACGCTGAGCTTCGGCGTCTTTGCCGCCGACACGCCCGAGGGCTGGGCGCTGCCCGATCCGGGCGCCACCGCGCTCTGGATCGCGGGGGGGCTCGCGCTTTTCACCATCCTCTTCGGCACCCGCAACCTCGACGCGAATGAGCGTCACCACGGCGTGGTGATGGCGATCGCGCTCGAGGCGGTGATGAAGCTGCTCGCGCTCATCGCCGTCGGCATCTTCGTGGTCTGGGGGCTCGCCGACGGGCCGGCCGATGTGCTTGCCCGGATCGACGCCTCGCGCATCGCGGAGTGGAACCTGCAGCCGGGCCGTTTCGCCGGGCTGATCTTCGTGTCCGCCGCGGCGGTGCTGACGCTGCCGCGGATGTTCCAGGTGCTCGTCGTGGAAAACGTCGACGAACGTCACCTCGCCACCGCGAGCTGGGCCTTCCCGGCCTATCTGATGCTGATGAGCCTTTTCGTCGTGCCGATCGCGGTGCTCGGGCTCGAGCGGATGGGGCCGGGGGCGAACCCCGACCTCTTCGTGCTGACGCTGCCGCTCGGCGCGGGGCAGGGGGGGCTGGCGCTGCTCGCCTTTCTCGGCGGGTTTTCCTCGGCCACCTCGATGGTGATCGTCGCGGCGATCGCGCTGGCCACGATGGTCTCGAACCATATCGTCACGCCGCTTTGGCTGGCGCTGCGCGCGCGCGGCCCGGGCGAGACGGGCGACGTGCGCGGCCTCGTGCTGATGAGCCGGCGGCTGAGCATCGCGGCGGTGCTGGCGATGGGCTACATCTATTACCACCTCTCGGGCGGGGCCGAGGCGCTGGCCGCGATCGGGCTCATCGCCTTCGTCGGCACCGCGCAGGTGCTGCCCTCGCTGATCGGCGGCATCTTCTGGCGCGGCGCGACCCATGTCGGGGCGACCGTCGGCCTCGTCACCGGTTTCGCGATCTGGCTTTACGCGCTCTTCCTGCCCTCTTTCGGCGAACACGGGCTGATCTCGGCCGCGGTGATGCAGCACGGGCCCTTCGGCATCGGCTGGCTCAGGCCGCAGGCGCTTTTCGGGATCGAGGGGATCGACCCGCTGCTCCATGCGCTGTTCTGGTCGCTCCTGATCAACACGCTGGGATTCCTGTTCTTTTCCATGCTCTCCTTCCCCGGCCCGATGGAGCGGCTGCAGGGCGTCGCCTTCGTCAATGTCTTCGATGTGCGGCCGGGGGCGAAGAACTGGGCGCGCGGTCAGGCGGAGGCGGAGGATCTGCTCAGCATGGCGCAGCGCATCCTCGGCGCGGAGGAGGCGCAGCGCTTCTTTCAGGCGCAGGCCGGGGCGCAGGGCAAGGCCGGCTTCCTGCCCGATCCGACGCCCGAATTCCTGCAACATCTCGAGCGTCAGCTTGCCGGTTCGGTCGGCGCGGCGACCGCGCATGCGATGATCGCCCAGCTCACCGGCGGTTCGTCGGTCTCGGTGCAGGATCTGATCGCGGTGGCGGGCGAGGCGGCCGAGATCAAGGAATATTCCGCCCAGCTCGAGGCGAAATCGGAGGAGCTCGCCCGCACCGCCCGCGCGCTGCGCGACGCGAACGAGAAGCTGACCGAGCTGTCGGTGCAGAAGGATGGCTTCCTCGGCCAGATCAGCCATGAGCTGCGCACGCCGATGACCTCGATCCGGGCGTTTTCCGAGATATTGATGGAGCCCGACCTGCCCGAGGCGCAACGCGCGCATTATTCCGAGATCATCCATGAGGAGGCGCGGCGCCTGACCCGGCTGCTCGACGATCTGCTCGACCTGAGCGTGCTGGAAAACCGCAAGGTCAGCCTCAATATCTCGGTGGCGAACCTGCACGACCTGATCGACCGCGCCGTCGCCGCCGCCTCGAACACCCGGCCCGAGCGCGCCTTCCGCCTCGAGCGCGACTTCCCGGCCGAGCACATGCCGGTCTTCACCGACACCGACCGCCTCGTGCAGGTCTTCATCAATCTGATCTCGAACGCGCGCAAATATTGCGATGCCGAGCGCCCGGTCTTGCGCATCGAGGTGAAGAAACGCGGCGGGCGGGCGCAGATCGACTTCATCGACAATGGCGCGGGGATCCCGAAGAAGGCGCAATCGCTGATCTTCGAGAAATTCGCCCGCCTCACCGATACCTCGAAGGCGGGGGGCGCGGGGCTTGGCCTCGCGATCTGCCGCGAGATCATGGCGAACCTCGGTGGCACCATCGACTATGTGCCCGGTCAGGGCGGCGCCGCCTTCCGGGTGAGCCTGCCGCTGCGCCGCAAGGCGGGGGAGGGCGCGTGAATTCCGGCGGAAAAGCCGGGGCGCGTCAATGATTTGTCAACCTTGATCTGCGAATCCTGAACCATCCCGGCGCAACTGGCCGGAGCGCGGCGGACGGAGCGATGGGTTCGGAACGAGGGCAGACGATATTGCGGCGCAAGGCGGAGGCGGGCAAGCCCGCGCCGGACAGCGCGCCGATGACGCCGGAGCGGGCGCTCTCGCAGGCGCTGACGAAGTCGGCGCAGGATCTGTTCGAGCTGCCATTGCAGGTCGCGTCGCTGCGCGAAAGCCGGATGACGCTCGCCGATCTGCCCGAGGCGCTCGAGGATCTCTCGCTGATCGCGCTGATCGAGGGGCCGGGGGAGAATTTCGGCTTCGTCGCGCTGCCGCCGGTGACGCTTGCCACGCTGATCGAGATGCAGACGATGGGGCGGCTCGCCAAGGGGCTGCAGGCGCCGCGAAAGCCGACGCGGGTCGATGCGGCGATGGCGGCGGATTTCATCGACGAGGTTCTCGAGACGGTCGAGCAGGCGCTGGCGGAGACAGATGCCGTGGTCTGGGCGGGGGGCTTTCGCTACAGCTCCTATCTCGACGATCCGCGCCCGCTCGGGCTGATCCTCGAGGATGTGACCTATCGCGTCTGGAAGGCGGAGCTGGAGCTCGGCGCCGGGGGCGAGCGGCAGGGCAATCTGCTCTGGGTGGTGCCGGTGATGGGGCGTGGCCAGCGGTTGCGGCGCCAGCCCGGTGCCGCGCTGCCCGAGGCGCGCCCGCCCGAGGTCGTGGCGCAGGAACAGGACTGGGCGGGCAAGATGGAAAGCACGGTGATGGGCACCCAGGCGGTGCTCGAGGCGGTGCTGCATCGCGTCACCCTGCCGCTTTCGGCGGTGATGCAGTTTTCCGAGGGCACGCAGATCCCGCTGCCTGCCGATGCGCTCGAACGGATCGTGCTCGAGGGGGCGGCGCATCGCCGGCTCTCGCTCGCGCGGCTCGGCCAGCATCGCGGCCAGCGCGCGCTGCGGCTGATCGGCGAGGAGGCGGAGGAGATCTGCGAGGCGCCGCCGGCGCCGAAGAAGGTCGTGCCGCCGCCCTTCGAGGTCGGCGAAAGCCCCTATTCCGTCAAGCGCGGCGCATCGGCGCCGCATTCCCCCGCCGCGCCGGAGGCGGACTTCCCCGCGATGGGGCTCGGCAGCCTCGACATGGAGGGGGATCTGCCGCCGCTCGACGGTTTCGGCGCCGCGGAGGAGGAGGATCTGCCGCCGCTGAAACTCGGTTCCGGCCTCTGAACCCGCCCGTCCCGGCGGCCTGTTGACCTGCATCAAGGCATTTTTTCGCGCGCGGGTCTTGGATGGGCCATCTGGAGGAGAGGATCATGAAGTCGCTTGAAACCCGGCGGGCGGAGCTTGAGGCCCGCAAGACGGCACTCTCGTCGCGGCTCGAGCAGATCTCGGACGAGATCGAGGAGCATGCGTCGAAGGATTGGGAAGAGATGGCGACCGAGCGCGAGGGCGATGAGGTGCTGCATGACCTCGGGGCCTCGGCGCGGGGGGAGCTGCGGATGATCGAGGCGGCGCTCGAACGGATGGACGAGGGCGAATACGGCTATTGCGTCACCTGCGGCGCGCAGATTTCCGAAGAGCGGCTCGACCTGATCCCTGCGACGCCGTTTTGCCGGCTGCATGCGCCCGGCCGTGCCCCCGCCGGCTGACGGATCTGCCCTGAATGCGGGCTCAAGCCCCTGAAAACGCCGCTTTCTCTTGCAGCGGGCCGGGGAGTGCATAAACTCGGCGCAATTGCGGGGGAGGGCGGATGGCACGTCGGGTCAAATTGCAGCGGCGCGAGGGCGTGGCCCTGATCACCCTCGCGGGGGCGGCCGAGGCGCCGGTGGGCGCGGGGTTCGACGCTGCGCTGCGTGCGGGGCTTGGCGCCGCGCTCGAGACGGCGCTGGGCGATGCCGGGCTGCGCGCGGTGGTGCTGCGCGCCGGCGAGGGTGGTTGGCCGCGCGCCGAGGATCCGGCGCAGGATTACGCGACGGCGCCCGAGGCCCCCGATCTCGCCGATCTGGCCGCCCGGCTCGCCGCAGTGCGGGTGCCGGTCATCGCGGTGCTCACCGGGCTCGTCGCGGGCGGCGCGCTCGCGCTCGCTCAGGCCGCGACGCTGCGTCTTGCCCGGGCGGAAACCCGCTTTTTCGCGCCGGAATTCTCCTTCGGCCTGATCCCGGCGGCGGGCGGTTTCGTGCGCCTCGTGCGCCGCGCCGGGGCTGCGCCCGCGCTCGATTTCCTTGCCGCGCCGCGCCCGATCGGGGCTGAGGCGGCGATGAAGCTTGGCCTTTGCGATGCGCTCGCCTCCGAGGGCACGCTCGAATCCGCCGCGCTGCAGGCGGCGCTTTCGGCCGCCGGCACCGGCGCCGCGCCGCTGCCCGAACGCCCCGCGGCCGCAGCCCCGCCGGCGCTTGCGCTCGACGCGCTCGCCGCGGCGCGGGCGCGCCATGCGACCGGCCCGCTGGCCTCGGTCGCGGCGCGCGCCGCCGATGTCGCCGAGGCGGCGCTGCTCCTGCCCTTCGAGGAGGCGCTCGCCTTCGAGACCGTGGCGCAGCAGGATCTCGCCGGCGAGGAGGCCTCGCGCGCGCTCGGTCATGTCGCGGCGGCGCGGCGTGCGGCGGCGCAGCTCGCCGGCCTGCCCGGCGACCTCGCGCCTGCGCGCGTTGCCCGCGTCGGCCTCTGGAATCAGCCCGACCGGCTCGCGCTGGGCCTGCTCGGGCGCGGTCTCGCGGTGCAGATCGGCGCCTCCGATCCGGCACGGCTCGAGGCGGCGGTGACCGCGGTCGCGGAGGCGCAGGAGGCGGCTCTGCGCGCCGGGCGGATCGACGCGGCGCGCCGCGACGCCGACTGGGAGCGGCTCGAACCGGTCGCCTCAGCCGCCAGTTTCGCCGCGGCCGATCTGATCCTCGCCGCGCCGCGGGCCGAGGAGATCGCCGTTCTGCGCCGCGGGCTGCCCGCCGGGGCGCAGCTCGCGATCGAGGGATTTCCGGCGCTGCAGGGGGAGCTTGGCCTCGCCCGCGCGCCCGGTCTCGTCGAGATCTGGGCGCCCGAGCCGGAGCGCGCGGCGCAGCTTGCGCGGCTTGGCGCGGTGCTGCGCGCCTCGGGCGAGGCGGTGATCCATGCCGAGGGGCTCGTCGCCCGGCTCGAGGTGGCGGCGCTGCTCGCGGCGGAGCGCGTCGTGCTCGCCGGGGCGACGCCCGCCGCGGTTGACCGCGCGCTGACCGCCTGGGGCTGGGCCGAGGGGCCCTTCGCCCGGCTCGACCGGCGGGGCCTCAGCGTCGCGACGGCGCAGATCGCCGCGGTCGGGCGCGCGCCGGGGGCCTGGCTCGCCTGGCTCGGGCTCGAGGGCCGTGGCGGGCGCGCGCTTGGGCGCGGCGTCTACGATTACCCCGAAACCGGCGCGCCGGCGGTGCCCGCCGACGAGGGGGCGGTGCTCGAGGCGCTGCGGGCCGAGGCCGGGATCACCCCGCGCGCGCAGCCCTCGAGCGAGATCGTCGCGCGGGTGCTGGCGGAGATGGCGGCGGCCGGGGCGGCGGCGCTGCAGGGCGGGCAGGCGCATCGCGCCTCCGACATCGACCTCGCGGCGGTGCTGGCGCTCGGCTTTCCGCGGTCCCGTGGCGGCCCGATGTTCCAGGCCGATCGCAGCGGGCTGCTCGGGCTGCGCAAGCGGCTGCGCGGCCTCGTGGCCGAGGGGGCGGCCGCGCCGGTCACGCTCTGGGACGTGCTGATCCGCAACGGGCGCCACTTCGCCGAGCTTGGCGCCTGAGCGCGCCGCGCTCAGCCCAGGGTGACGCCGATCACCACCATCATCAGCCCGATCGCCGAGGTGAAGAGCGCGCCGAGGTTGATCGCGATCACCCGGCGCAGCCGCAGCCGCAGCGCTTCCTCGGCAAGCCCTGCGCGCTTTGCCCGCGCGATCGCGACGATGCACCAGACGATCCCCGCAAGCCCCGCCACGGAGATCACCGCGCCCAGCCAGACCAGAATTTCCATATCCGCCTCCCGGTTTTCGCCCTTCTGGCGCAGCGCGCCGCCGATGGCAAGCGGCGCCCGCGCGCGACGCTTGCGGCGCGGCACCGCTTTGGCTAGTCAGGGCGGGACCAATCCGAAAGGGGAAGCGATGCCGAACGATGCCGCCTACAATGTCGCCGCCGACGAGCTGCGCCAGTTCATCGAGCAATACGAGCATCTCGAAGCCGAGAAGAAGGACATCACCGAGCAGCAGAAGGACATCATGTCCGAAGCGAAGGCCCGGGGCTACGACACCAAGGTGCTGAAGAAGATCGTCGCGATGCGCAAGCGCGACAAGAACGATCTGGCCGAGGAAGAGGCGATCCTCGACATCTACAAGGCCGCGCTCGGCATGGTCTGAGCCGGAATGTTCGAAAACTGAAGTTTTCGAGGTCCGGACCGTGCCAGTGCCGCTGGAATTGTCGGATAAATCCTGTCCGGCGGTTGAGCATCTCGATTGTGGAGCAGCATTTTTCGAACCTTCGAAACCGAAAAGGCGCCCGAGTGGGGCGCCTTTCGTGCATTTTTCGAACCTGTTTCGTCGCCGGCCGGCCCCGCCTCAGGGCGCGATGAAGGTGACGCCTTCGAGCGCCGCGATCTCCAGCACGTCGGCCTCGTAGGCTGCGGTCATCCGCGCCACCAGATCGGCGTCCCAGCCGGGCAGGGTGACCTCTTCCTCTAGCTGTTCGGGGCGCGCGAACTTGTCGAGGAAGGCGGCGAGCACCTTGCGCCGCTGCTCGACCGTCTTCGGCGGATGCTGCGCGAGATAGCCGCGCAGCCGCGCCATGCCCTCGGCGGTCATGATCTCGGCGAGAAGCCGGTCCTCCTCGGGCAGGGCGACCTCCTCGGCGAGGCCCCCTATCGCGCGCACCACCTCGGGCAGCACGAGCGGCAGATCCTCGTGGCACCACAGGATCAGCCGCGCCGCCCCCGCGGCCTGTGCCGCCTGCGCCATCCGTGCCACCACCGGCCCCCAGCGCAGGCTTTCCGGCGCCTGGCCGGCGAGGATCTCCTCGATGCTGCGCCCGGGCTGGCGCGCGGCGAGCGCCGAGACCAGCAGCGCGGGATTGCGCAGCGCAAGGAAGAAGTCGACCTGCGCGCCGGGGAAAAGATTGGCGAGCGGGCCGAGCTTTTCCGCGGCGGCGGGGTAGAAGCCCTTCTCGGTGATCGCGCTTTCCGGCAGGGCGAGGAAATTCTCGTAGCTGAACACCAGCCGCCGGATCTCGCCGCGCGCGCCGCGGGCCGCGGCCTCGAGCAGCGCCTGCTGGGTGGCGGCATCGGCGGGGCGGCCCTTGAGCGCGATCAGCGCGTCGCGCAGCGCGTTGCGATAGGCGCGCGGCACCGGCGTATGGGTGCCGGCGGTGTCGAGCGCCTCGGGCGCGTTCGCGAGGGTGCGGATCAGCCGTTCGTCATCGGTGGCATGGGCGCCGAGATGGAAGGCAATTTGCATGTTCTGGTTCTGTGCTCCGGACTGCTCGCGCGCAGCATAGCGATGGAACTCCGGGCGCGCAAACCCGTCTCGCGGCGCCACGGCCCCGCGCCGGAGGCGGGCACGCGGGGCCGCGCTTGCGCGATGCGCGGGGGCAGGGTATTGGGGCGAGAGGCCGGTGTAGCTCAGCTGGTAGAGCGTCTGATTTGTAATCAGGGGGTCGGGGGTTCGAGTCCCTCCACCGGCACCACGCGCCAGGGGGGCGCTGCGAAACGGGGAAGGCGATGGACGGGATCGCAGCGCAGGACATGGCGCCCCAGACGGGGCTTTTCGGCGGGCTTTCGGGCCTGCGTGCGGCGCTTGATCTCGGCGGCCCGGCGATGTGGGCGATCGCGGCCCTTTCGGTGCTCGCCCTTGCGCTGATCCTGTGGAAACTGGTCGATCTCGCCCGGGCTGGGGCCTGGTCCGGCGGCGGCGCGACGGCGCGGGCGATCGCGCTCTGGTCGGCGGGCGATCGCAAGGGCGCCGAGGCCGAACTGGCCAACCGCCATTCGCTGCGCGCGCGGCTTGCCCGGGCGGCGATGGCCGCGCTGACCGATCCCGCGCTCGACCGCGCCGGCGCCGAGGCGGAAACCGCCCGCGTCGCCCGTGCGCTGCTCGCGCGTGCGCGCAAGGGGTTGCGCGGGCTCGAACTGGCCGTCACCATCGGCCCGCTCCTTGGCCTGCTCGGCACCGTCACCGGGATGATCGGCGCTTTCCAGGCGCTGCAGGAGGCCGGCGCGCAGGCCGATCCGGCGACGCTTGCCGGCGGGATCTGGGAGGCGCTGCTCACCACCGCGGCCGGCATGTCGGTCGCGATCCCGGCGCAGATCGCGCTTTCCGGCTTTGAATCGATCGTCGACCGGCTGCGCCACGACATGGAAGATGCCGCGACGCGGATCTTTGCGCGCGTGCCCGAACCCGCCCCGACCCCGGAGGCGCGGCCCGCCGCCGCGGCCGAGTGATGTTCTCCTTCGGGCCGGAGCCGCGCCGCCGCCGCCCCTCGCTCACGCCGATGATCGACGTGGTCTTTCTGCTCCTCGTCTTCTTCATGCTCGCCTCGCATTTCGGCCGCGACACCACGCTCGATCTCGCGATCGGCGGCGGTCTGGGCGCGCCCTGGCAGGGGCCGCCGCGGCTCGTCGACATCGGGCCGGGCGGCACGGTGAAGCTCAACGGCAGCGATCTCGCGCCCGGGGCGCTGGCGCCTGCGCTTGCCGCGCTGATGGCCACGCCCGAGGATCCGGTTGTGCTGCGTGCGCGTGACGGCGCGCTGCAGGATCTCGTCACGGTGATGGAGAGCCTGCGCGCGGCGGGGATCACGCGCCTCATGCTGGTGGAGTGAGCGATGGAGTTCCGCGATCCGCCGCGCCGCGCGCCCGCCGAGAACCTGCTGCCGATGATCAACGTGGTGTTTTTGCTGCTGATCTTCTTCCTGATCGCGGCGGAGCTGGCGCCGCCCACGCCCTTCGCGATCACGCCCCCCGAGGCCACAGCGGCCGAGGCGGAGCCGGGCCGCGATCTCGTGCTCTGGCTTGGGCCGGAGGGCGAGATGGCCGTCGGCGAGGCGCGCGGCGACGCGGCGCTCGCGGCGCTTGCGCAGGCGCGCGCGACCTGCACCGCCGATTGTGACCGGCTCACGCTGCGCGCCGACGCGGGCGTCGGGGCCGAGGCGCTCGCGAAACTGATGCCGCAGCTTGCGGCGCTGGGTTTCGCGCAGCTGTCGCTTGTTGCGACGGGGCGCTGAGATGGCGGTGGCGGAGGAGATCGGCGAGACCGGGGGCGCGCCGCGCTTCCTCGCCTTCGTGCTCCTCGCGCTGGCGCTGCATCTCGCCGCCTTCGCGCTTTGGCCGCGGGTGCGACTTGGCGGGCCGAACGGCGCGGGGGAGGGCGGCTTCGACAGTGTCAGCCTCGCCCCCTCGGACGGATCGCTGAGTGCGCTCGTCGCGGAGTGGGAGCGCCCGCCCGCGCTGGACGAGACCCCCGCCGCGCTGCCCGAGCCGCCCGCGCCGCAGGCTGCGCCGGCGCCCGATCTTCCCCCCGATGTCCCCGTGCCGAGCGAGGCCGAGGCCCCGCAAGCGCCCGCCGCGATGGCGCTGCCGGCCCCGGTGCCCGATGCGCCGCCCGCGCCCGTCGCCGCCCCCGCACCGCCGAAGGCAAAGGCGCAGCCGGCAAAGCCGAAGCAAGCGAAACCGCAGCGCAGCACGCCGCCGAAGGCGCCCAAAGCGCCCGCGGCGCCCGGCCCGGCGCAGTCCGGCTCGAAGGCCGCGGGCGCGGGCGGCGGCACCGCGGCGGGGGTGAACGGTGCCTCACGCGAGGGCTCGCTTTCGCCCGGTGCGCGGCGTTCGGCGCTCGCGGAATGGGGCGGGCAGATCCGCGCCCGGGTCGAGCGCGCGAAACAGCGCCCGGCGGGGGGCGGCGCGGGGCGGGTGCTGCTCGCGCTTACCGTGGGGCGCGACGGGCGGCTGATTTCGGTCTCGGTCGCGCAAAGCGCGGGGGCGGCGGCGGATGCGGCGGCGCTCGCTTCGGTGCGCCGCGCGGGGCGGTTCCCGCCCGCACCGCGCGCGCTGAGCGAGCCGAGCTACAGCTTCACCCTGCCGCTGCGTTTCGCGCGCTGAGCCTCAGCGCGGGGTGACGCGGGTGCCGTCGCTGACCCGCGATCCGGGCCAGGCGACGAGCAGATCGCCCTCGGAAATCCCGGAAATCACCTCGGCGAGGCGCGCGTTGCTGTGGCCGATCTCGACCGGGGTCGCCACCGCGCGCCCGGAGACGATGCGGAACACCGCCCAGCCCTCGCCCTGCCGGAAAAGCGCCGATTGCGGCACGGTGAGCACGTTTTCCCCCGCCCAGGTCACGATCCGCGTGTAAACCCGGAACCGCTCGCCCAGCCCCGCGCGCGCCTCGGGCGGGGAGGTGAAATCGAGGCGCAGATGCACGCGCTGTTCCTCGATGCCAAGGGCCGAGGTGCGGGTGAAGGCGGCGGGTTCGATCCGGCGCACGGTCGCCTCGAGCACGCCCGGGCCGCCCCAGCGCTCGATATGGGCGCGGGCCCCGGGGGCGACTTGCACGGCGTCCGACGAAAGCAGATCGGTCTCGATCTCGAGATCGCCGAGATCGCCGATCGTCATCAGCTCCTCCCCCGCCTGCACGAGCCGCGCCGAGGTGTCGGCGATGGTCAGCACCGTGCCGCTCGCGGGCGCGGTGATCGCGATGCAGCAGCTGCCGGTGGCGGGGGCCGAAGGGTCGGTCGGGGCGACGAGGCTCGCCTGCGCGCGCGCAAGCGTCGCGCGGTTCAGATCGGCCTCGGAGCGCGCCGCGGCGAGCGCCGCCTCCGCGCTGTCGCGCGCCTGACCGGCCGCTTCGAGCGTGCGCGGGGGCACGATGCCGCGTGCGGCCAGCTCGCGGTTGCGCTCATATTCCGAACGCGCATAGGCGAGATCGGCCTCCGCCTTGGCGATCTGCGCCTCGGCCAGCCGCACCGAGGCCTCGGCCTCGGTCACCGCGGCCTCGGCCTGGGCGCGGGCGCGCGCGTCGAGAAAGGCGGGCTCGGCCGGGCGGATCTCGGCCACCACGCTTTGCCCCATCGTGACCGCATCGCCGACCGCAAGCGGCGCGCGCAGCACGGTGCCGGTGATCGGCGCGGTGACGAGATAGGGATCGCGCACGCGGGTCATGCCCTCGGCCTCGACCGTGACCTCCATCGCCCCGCGCGTGGGGCGGGTGGTGTCGACCGGCTCGGGCGTGGGGCGAAAGGCCCAGATCAGCAGCGCGGCGAGTGCCAGAAGGGCGACGGCGGGCGGGCCGTAGCGGCGCAGCGGTGAACGGGTCTGCATGGTCCCTCCTACTCCCGCGCCTTCAGCGCGGCGGCGATGTCGATCCGGTCGAGCCGGCGGCGCACGGTGAGCGCGGCGCCAAGCGCGGTCGCCAGCACGATCAGGCTTGCCCGCGCATAGGTCGCGCGCGAGATCACCAGCGGCAGCGCGATGATATCGGTGGAAAACCCTTTCGCCACCAGCGCGGCAAAGCCATAGCCCGCAAGGCAGCCGAGCGGCAGCGCGATCAGCGTGAGCAGCGCGATCTCGCCCACCAGCACATAGCCGACCTCGCCGCGACTGAGCCCCAGAACCCGCAGCGAGGCGAGTTCGTGGGCGCGTTCGCTGAGCTGGATCCGCGCGGCGTTGTAGATCACGCCGAGCGTGATGAGCATGCCGAGCGCGGAATAGATCAGCGTCGAGATCGCGAGGTTCTCGTGGATCGTCGCCTCGAAGAGCGCGCGGGTGCGGTGCCAGTCGATCGTGCCGGCGATCGCGGGGGTGGCCTTGACCGCGGCGTCGAGGCGCGCCGCCTCGGCGGGATCGGTGCGCAGGTCGATCCGGTTCACCTGCGGCGCGATGCGCATGCGTGCGAAAAGCGCCGGCGCCGCGATATGCGCGTCCTGGCCGAGCGATTGCGCGACGGTGGCGGTGAGCGGGATTTTCCAGGTTTCGCGGGGCGGCGCGAGGGCCTCGACGGTGACGGTGTCGCCCGGCGCGAGGGCCAGCTTGCGCGCGAGGCTTTCGGGCAGCACGAGCCCCTCGGGCGGCAGCGGCACGGCGGCGCCCTCGGCGTCGATCAGCCGCGCGAGGCTTGGCGCCGCGTCATGCGCCGAAAGCGAGGTGAGCTCGGCCCGCGCGCCGTGGCGCAGCCGCACCGGCAGCACATAGCTCCCCTCCGCCGCGATCACCCCGGGCAGCGCGCGCGCATCGGTCACCGCGCGCTCGGGCGCATCGGCGCTCAGGATCAGCGTCACGTTCTGCCGGTTCGCGCGGGTGAAGATCTCGTCGATCATCGCCCCCATCGTGTCGAAGGTGAAGAACGACGCGACCAGCACCGCGACCGAGGCGGTGACGCCGAACAAGGTGATCGCCGCGCGCCCCGGGGTGCGGGCGAGGCCGCGCAGGATCATCAGCGTGGTCTGGCGCAGGTGGAGCGGCGCGATCACCCCCTCGATCAGGCCGCGGTGATAGGCGGGGGGCGTCGGCGGGCGCATCGCCTCGGCCGGCGGCAGCCGCACCGAGGCGGCGACGGCGCGCCCGGCCCCCGCCAGCGTGGTGGCAAGCGCGAGCAGTGCCGAAAGCGCGAAGGGCCAGCTCGAGGGCGCATAGACGAGGAAGGGCAGCCGATAGAAGCGGGTGTACATCTGCGTCATCGCCGCGCCGAGATACCAGCCCGCGACCCAGCCGATCGCGGTGCCGAGCAGCCCGATGCCGAGCGCGAATTTGAGGTAATGGCTCGCGATCGCCGGGGTGGTGTAGCCCACCGCCTTCAAAAGGCCGATCTGGCCGCGTTCGAGTGCGATCAGCCGGCCGAGCACCATGTTTACCAGAAAGGCCGAGACCGCGAGGAAAATAGGGGGCAGGATCAGCGCCATCGCGCCAAGCTGGTCGAGTTCGGATTGCAGGAAGGCATGCGAGAACTGCTCCGACCGCCCATGCGCCCCGGTGCCGCCCCAGCGCGCAAGCGCGGCGTCGAGCGCGGCGATCACCGCGGGCTCGGTCGCGTCGCGGGCCAGCCCGACGTCGAGCGTGTTGAAGGCGTCCTTCAGATCGGCCGCCGCCTCCGCCTCCGCCTCGCCGATCCAGATCACGCCGAAACGCTCCTCATCGGGCATCAGCGAACCGGGGCCGACGGTATAGATGAACTCGGGCGAAAGCACGTGGGCGGTGACGGTGAGATGCCGCTTCTGCCCCTTGATCACCGCGTCGAACCCGTCGCCCGGGATCAGCCGATGCGCCTCGGCGAAGGGGGCGTAGAGCGCGACCTCGCCCGGCACGCGCGGATCGGGGAGCCGCCCGGCGATGAGGAGCGGCGCGTTCAGTGCAGGCGGCGCGCCATCGGCGGGCAGCGAGATCACCGTCGCGGTGATGGGCGCGCTTTGCCCGGGCAGGTCGATCAGCGCCGAGCTGCGGATCGAGGGCGAAAGCCGCGCGATGCCGGGGATCGCGGCGAGGCCGGCGAGTTCCGTGCGCGGTACCCGCGTCGCGCTGACGAAGACATCGGCGAAGCGGTTGCGCTCGTAATAGGTCGCGCGCGACAGTTCGAGCGAGGCGCGCGTGCCGGTGCCGAGCACGAGCACCATCACCCCGCAGGCGAGCACCGCCGCAATCGCGAGCGCCTGCGCCCAGAGCCGCACCAGATCGCGCAGCGCCTTGCGGTCGAGCGCGCTCACCAGCGCACCTCCGAGGGTTTGAGCCGGGTGGTGTTGACCTCTTCGCGCGCGATCCGGCCATCGGCGATATGGATCACGCGATGCGCGATGCGGCGGATCTCGGCGTTGTGGGTGATGATCGCGGTGGCGGTGCCAAGCTCGCGGTTCACCTGATCGAGCGCCTCGAGCACGGTGATGCCCGTGGCGCTGTCGAGCGCGCCGGTGGGCTCGTCGCACAAGAGGATCTCGGGGCGCTTGGCGATGGCGCGGGCGATCGCGACGCGCTGCTGCTCGCCGCCCGAAAGCTCGGCCGGGAAATGGTCGAGCCGGTGGCCGAGGCCGACGCGGGAAAGCGCCTCCTCGGGCGGCATCGGATTTGCGGCGATCTCGGTCACCAGCGCGACGTTCTCGCGCGCGGTGAGCGCCGGCATCAGGTTGTAGAACTGGAAGACGAAGCCGACATGGTCGCGCCGGTAGCGGGTGAGCGCGCGGTCGCTGGCATGGGTGAGGTCGGTCTCGCGGAAGAAGAGCCGCCCGTCGGTCGGGCTGTCGAGCGCGCCAAGGATATTGAGCAGCGTCGACTTGCCCGAACCCGAGGGGCCGAGCAGCACGACCATCTCGCCCACATCAAGCTGCATCGTGACGCCGCGCAGCGCTGCCACCTCCACCGCGCCGGTGCGGTAGATGCGGGTGACGTTCTCGGTGCGCAGAACGGCGGTCATGGCGCGAGACTACCGCAGCGTCAGGCATGACGCCATGATTTGCCGCAAGCGGGGCGGGCGGAGGGGGCGCTGCCCCCGTCTGCGGACGCAGACTCCCCCGAGGTATTTCGGGCAAGATGAAACCCCGCCCTTTCATCTTGCCGAAAATACCTCGGGGGGAGCGCAGCGGGGGGCGGCGCCCCCCCTCGGCGGCGGTGCCGGGCGCGGGCCTGCGCGCCGGGCGCAGAGCTGCCTCCCGGGGGCGGGGGTTGACGGCGTCGATCTGTGGCGCCAGCTTCGCCGGACGCGACAGGAGAACAGCATGACAGACTACGCCACTGCCCGAACCGTGCTCACCCGGATCGTGGGCTTCCCGACCGTGAGCCGGGGCTCGAACCTCGACATGGTGGACTGGGCGGCGGAGTGGCTCGCGGGGCATGGCATCAAGGCGGTGAAGGTGCCCGACCCGGCGCAGCCCGGCAAGGCGAGCCTCTTCGCCCAGGTCGGGCCGGAGGTGCCGGGCGGCGTGGTGCTGTCGGGGCATACCGACGTGGTGCCGGTCGATGGTCAGGACTGGAGCTCCGACCCCTGGGTGGTGCGCGAAGCGGGCGGGCGGCTTTACGGCCGCGGCTGCTGCGACATGAAAGGGTTCGACGCGCTCGCGCTGGCGGCGATGGCGCTCGCGGCGAAGAAGCCGCTGCGCCGGCCGCTGCAGATCGCGCTCTCCCATGACGAGGAGCTTGGCTGCATCGGCTGCATCCCGATGATCGAGGCGATGGCGGGGCTGCCGCGCGCCTCGGCGGTGATCGTGGGCGAACCCACGATGATGAAACCGGTGAGCGGGCACAAGGGCGGCATCGCCTTCTGGGTGCGGGTGCATGGCCACGAGGTGCACAGCTCGCTGATGCACACCGGGGTGAGCGCGATCCTCGAGGGGGCGAAACTCCTCAGCTGGATCAATGAGATGAACGCCAAGGGCCAGGCCGGGGCCGATCCCGACTGCGCCTTCGTGCCGCCCTGGACGACGGTGCATTGCGGCGAGATCCGCGGCGGCACCGCGCATAACATCACCGCGGGGCTGTGCGAATTCGGCGTCGATTTCCGCCTGCTGCCGGGCGAGGATCCGCAGCGCTGGCGCGACGCCTTCTTCGCCAGGGTCGCCGAGATCGAGGCCGGGATGAAGGCGGTCTGCCCCGACACTTCGATCGAGGTGATCGAGCGCTTCTCGCTGCCCGGGCTCGTGCCCGAGCACCCCGGCGCGGCGGAAACGCTGGTGCGCTCGATCACCGGGGAGAACGCCTCCGAAGTGGTCAGCTACGGAACCGAGGCGGGGCAGTTCCAGGCGCGCGGCTGGTCCGCGGTGGTCTGCGGCCCGGGCAATATCGAGCAGGGCCACAAGCCCGACGAATGGCTTGCGGTGTCGCAGTTCCAGGCGGGCTGGGACTTCATGGAAGATCTTGTCGAGAGGCTGTGCAAATGAGCGCCGAGGCCGGGTTCGTGATTTCGATGGAAAGCCGGCTGACCTATCCCGGTCCGCCGCCGGCGCAGGCCGATGTGGTGGTGATCGGCGGCGGCATCGCGGGGGTGATGAGCGCCTATTACCTGGCAAGGCTCGGCCAGCGCGTGGTGCTCTGCGAGAAGGGCCGCATCGCGGGCGAGCAGTCGAGCCGAAACTGGGGCTGGATCCGGCAGCAAAAGCGCGATCCGGGCGAGCTGCCGATCATGATGGAGGCGATCCGGCTTTGGGAGGGGTTCGCCGCCGAGCTCGGCCCCGAGCTGGGCTTCCGGCGTGCGGGCGTCGCCTATACGACCCATGACCCGAAGGCGATGGAGGGCTATGCGCGCTGGGTCGAGCTGGCGCGGGCGCATGGGCTCGAAAGCCGGCTGCTGAGCCGGGCGGAGCTTGGCGCGGCGATCCCCAACACCGCGGGCTGGGTCGGCGGGCTGATCACGCCTTCCGACGCGCGGGCCGAACCCTGGGTGGCGGTGCCGATGCTGGCGAAGCGCGCGGTCGCCGAAGGCGTGGAGATCGTCGAGAATTGCGCGGTGCGCGCGCTCGATGTCACCGCGGGGCGGATCACCGGCGTGGTGACCGAGGCGGGCACGATCCGCGCGGAAAAGGTGCTGCTCGCCGGTGGCGCCTGGTCCTCGATCTTCCTGCGCCGCCACGGGATTTCGCTGCCGCAGCTGATGGTGCGCTCGACCGTGGCGCAGACCGCGCCCTTGCCCGAGATCACCCAGATCGCCGGTGCCGACGATGTCTTCGCCTGGCGGCGGCGGCTCGACGGCGGCTATACGGTCGCGCCGGGCACCTGGCACGATTTCTACATCGGCCCCGACGCCTTCCGCCATTTCGCGAAATACATCCCGCAGATGCGGCGCGACCTCTCGAAGACGAAGCTGAAGCCGTTCTCCCCGGCGGCGGGCTGGCCCGACGGCTGGACCACCCGCCGGCACTGGGCGGAGGATGAGATCAGCCCCTTCGAGATGCTGCGCATCCTCGATCCGGCGCCGAACCGCAAGCGGCTGGGCGAGGTGCAGATGGGCTTTGCCCGCGCCTTCCCGAGCCTCGGCGTGCCGAAGCTGATCCGCGCCTGGGCGGGGATGATCGACGTGCTGCCCGACACTGTGCCGGTGCTCGACGCCGCGCCGCTGCCGGGGCTGTTCCTCGCCACCGGTCTGTCGGGGCATGGCTTCGGCATCGGGCCGGGCGTGGGGCGGGTGATGGCCGATCTGATCATGGGACGGCCCACCGGCCATGACCTCACGCGCTTCCGCTTCGGGCGGTTCGCGGATGGGTCGAAAATGGATCTCGGGCCGACTTTCTGATCTGCCCGCGTCTGATCTGTCCGGGCAGGGGGCGCTGCCCCCCGGTCCTGCGGACCTCCCCCCGGGATATTTGCACTCTATAGAAACGGCTTTTCTACAGAGCTGAAATATCCCGGGGGTGAATTCCCCGCAGGGGAAGAGGGGGCAGCGCCCCCTCCCTGTTTCAGCGCAGCACCATCACCGAGCAGGGCGCATGGCGCACGACGCGGGCGGCGGTCGAGCCGATCAGGTAGTCGCCCATCCCGGGCCGGTGCGAGGCGACGACGACGCAATCGGCGCCGATCTCCTCGATCAGGTCGAGGATCTCGTTCGCGGGATGGCCCTGACGCAGCACGCCGGCGCCGTTCTCGAACTCGCCGGCGAGCTGGTCGAGCTGCTTTTGCAGCGTCGCGCGCAGCTCGGCGCCATAGCCCTCGGGCATGTAGGAGATCGCATAGCCCGGCACGTCGGCCATCACATGGACGAGCGTGACGCGCGCGCCCGGCGCGGCGAGCGCGCGGGTGACGTTGAGCGCGGTGTCGGGGTTGTGGTCCTCGTCGAAGGCGAGGGGGACGATGATGTTGGAATACATCGCGGGCTCCTTTCTGGGATCGGCGACAGGCAATCGGAAAATCAGCGCCGTTGCAAGCCGCGATCGCCGCTGCGCTGCGGCATCGGCGGCATCGGCGGCACGCGGTTCAGCCGGCCAAGCGCGAGCGCATAGGCGAGCACCGCCCCCGCCCAAAGCGCGGGGGTCAGCTTCGGCACCCAGAAAAGCTCGGAAAACGCCTCGCCTGGCGCCCAGGTCGTGCCGAAATCCACCGCGAAATCGGAGGCCATCCCCTCGCCGATGAAATACCAGCCATAGGCGAGCATCCCGAGGCTGAGCGCGCGCAGCGGCCAGGGGCCGGAGACCACCGCGAGCAGCCAGAGCGGCAAGACCATCAGCGCCGCCCGGATCCCGATGTCGAGCGCAAGCGACGCCGGTGTCACTTCGAGCCCGGGCGTCAGCCCATGGCCGAAGCCCATCACCTTCGGGCCGAGCCCGGCCATTATATTGGCCCAGACCGTGCCCGTCCCCACCACCGCGCCGAAAACCGCGGTCGCGGCGGCGCGCAGCGCGCGGCGCAGGCGCGGGCTCATCCGCCGGTATGGCTCATGTGGCGGCTCATCTGCCCCGTCACATGCGCCCGCGTGTAGTCGAAATCATGGCCCTTCGGCTTGCGCGCGATCGCCGCGCGGATCGCCGCGATCAGCGCGGCATCGTCGGGCGCGCCTCGCAGCGCCGCGCGCAGATCGGCGCGATCCTCCTGGCCGAGGCACATGAAAAGCTCGCCGGTGCAGGTCACCCGCACCCGGTTGCAGCTTTCGCAGAAATTATGGGTGAGCGGCGTGATGAAGCCGATCTTCTGCCCGCTCTCGCGCAGCCGCACATAGCGCGCGGGCCCGCCCGAGCTCTCGGAAAGATCGGTGAGGGTGAAGCGTTCGGCAAGCCGCGCGCGCAGGTCGGTGAGCGGCCAGTATTGGTCGAGCCGGATCTCCTCGCCCATCTCGCCCATCGGCATCACCTCGATGAAGGTGAGGTCATGCCCCTCCGCCCCGCACCAGTCGACGAGGCGAAAGAGTTCGTCCTCGTTGAAGCCCTTGAGCGCGACGGTGTTGATCTTCACCTTCAGCCCGGCAGCCTTCGCCGCCGCGATGCCCTCGAGCACCGGGGCGAGGTGTCCCCAGCGGGTGATCGCGTGGAATTTCCCGGCGTCGAGCGTGTCGAGCGAGACATTCACCCGCCGCACGCCGAGCGCGGCGAGATCGGCGGCGAAGCGGCCCAGCTGCGAGCCGTTCGTCGTCAGCGTCAGCTCCTCGAGCGCGCCGCTTTCCAGATGCCGCGACATCGCCTGAAAGAAGGTCAGGATGCCGCGCCGCACCAGCGGCTCGCCCCCGGTCACCCGCAGCTTGCGCAGGCCGAGGCGGACGAAGGCGGAGCAGAGCCGGTCGAGTTCCTCGAGCGTGAGCAGCTCCTTCTTCGGCAGGAACTGCATGTGCTCGGCCATGCAATAGCTGCAGCGGAAATCGCAGCGGTCGGTGACCGAGACCCGAAGATAGGTGATCGGGCGGTGAAAGGGGTCGATGAGCGGTGCGGTCGTCATGGCGCGAAGCTAGGGCGCGGCGGCGTTTTGGGCAAGGGCGCGCGGGCCTGTTTGCGGGGGGCGGGGAAAACCTGTGGCCGTTGACCCGTTGCGCGCCCGACGCCGGCATCTTACGCTGCGGCAAACAGCGGGAGACGGGCGATGATGCGGGCAGCGATGATCATGGGGATGGCGGTGGCGCTTGCGGGCTGCGGGCTGGGCGGGCACCGGCCCGATCCGGCGCCGGCGGCGGCGCCGATGCAATCGGCGATCCCCGCGCCCGAGGCGATCACCTCGAGCGCGCTGCCGACGCCCGATGCGGTGCGGCCCGAGGCGCTCGACACCGCGACGAAGGCGGAGCGCGCCGCCGCCACCGCCCCCACCGGCGAGGGCACCCGGATCGGCACCACGGTGGCGAGCCTCGGCGATCCGACGGAGGCGGGGTTCTGGCTGCGCACGCCGCTTGTTTCCGCGCCGGCGAAGGGGCGCGTCACGGTGGGCGGCGCCTCGGTCGCGGTCGATCTGATCCCGCTCGACGCGGAGCGCGGCGCGGGCAGCCAGATCTCGCTTTCGGCGATGCGGATGCTCGGCCTCACGCTGACCGATCTGCCCGAACTCACCGTCTACACGCTCTAGGTCACCCGCGCGCGGGCGCGGTATTCGGGTGCATCCCAGAGCCGCCCTGCCATCACCTCGGCAAGGATCGCGGCGGCGCGGTCGATCTCCGCCGCGCCGATGTAAAGCGGGGTGATGCCGAAGCGCAGGATGTCGGGGGCGCGGAAATCGCCGATCACGCCGCGCGCGATCAGCGCCTGCATGATCGCGTAGCCCTCGGGATGGGCAAAGCTCACCTGGCTGCCGCGCTGGGCCGGATCGCGGGGCGTGACGAGGCGCAGCGCGGGGCAGGCGGCCTCCACCGCGGCGATGAAGCGATCGGCGAGCACGAGGGAGGCCGCGCGGATCTCGGCCATCTCGACGCCCTCCCAGAGCTCGAGCGCGGCCTCGAGCGCGGCGAGCTGGATCACCGGCGGGGTGCCCACGCGCATGCGGGCAACGCCGGGTGCGGGGCGATACTGCGGCTCGAAGGCGAAGGGCGCGGCATGGCCGAGCCAGCCCGAGAGCGCGGGGCGGATCCGCCCGGCATGGCGCGGCGCGACATAGACGAAGGCGGGGGCGCCGGGGCCTGCATTGAGGTATTTGTAGGTGCAGCCGGCGGCGAAATCGACGTTGCAACCGGCAAGATCGACAGGAACCGCGCCCGCCGAATGCGCCAGATCCCAAAGCGCGAGCGCGCCGTGGTGATGCGCCGCCCGCGTCAGCCGGCGCATGTCGTGGCGCCGCCCCGTGCGATAGTCGACCTCAGTCAGCATCAGCACCGCGACACTGTCGTCGAGCGCGTCCTCGATCTCCTCGGGCGGCGCGACGCGCAGCTCGTAGCCCGGGCCGAGCATGCCGGTCAGCCCCTGCGCGACATAGAGATCGGAGGGGAAATTGCCGCTGTCGGAGAGGATCACCCGCCGCTCGCAGCGCATGTCGAGCGCGGCGGAGAGCAGCTGGAACACCTTGACCGAGAGCGTGTCGCCGAGCGTGACCGAGCCGGGTTCGGCCCCGATCAGCCGCCCGATCCGGGCGCCGAGCCGCTCGGGCAGGTCCATCCAGCCGGCGCGGTTCCAGGCGGTGATCAGCATCTCGCCCCATTCCGCGCCGATCGTGCGGGCGACGCGCGCGGGCACGGCGCGCGGCAGGGGGCCGAGCGAATTGCCGTCGAGATAGATCACCCCCTCGGGGATCTCGAAAAGCGCGCGGGTCGCGGAAAAGTCGATCGTCATGCAGGCCTCCCATGGCACAGGGTGAGGCCGTGGGCGGGGCGGGGGGCAGCCCCCCCC
>NZ_JBFXGV010000051.1:0-27079 GCF_050177655.1 Paenirhodobacter sp. | reverse complement strand
ATCCTCGATCCGCGGGGATCGAGCGCGCCGCGCTGGCGGCTCGCCGCCGTCGCCGCGCCCCGGGCCGCGCTGGCCGACGCGCTTTCGACCGCGGCCTGCGTGATGGACCGCGCCGCGATCGAGGCCGCGCTCACGGCCTTTCCCGGCGCCACGCTCGTCGCGCTCGCCTGAGCGCCAGGCCCGCGCACGGAATTCCCGACGGATTCACACACGATTGACTTTCGTTAAGGCGAGTCACCCCCCGCCGCGGCGAAGTGAGCCCACGATCAACCGCTCCGAAAAGGAGAGCGCATATGCGCGAAGTCATGACCAAGAGCATGGCCCGTAACATCTTTTACGGTGGCTCGCTGTTCTTCATCATCATCTTCGTGGGCCTCTCGGCCCAGAGCCATCTTTATATCAAGAGCACCTCGACCAATGAGGCGACGCTCACCGACTCCGTCATCCGCGGCAAGCGGATCTGGGAGGAAAACGCCTGCATCGACTGCCACACGATCCTTGGCGAGGGCGCCTATTACGCCCCCGAGCTGGGCAATGTGATGCGCCGCTGGGGGATCGCCCCGGAGGACCACGAGGGCGCGATGGAAAGCCTCAAGGCCTGGATGGACGCGATGCCCTCGGGCATCGAGGGCCGCCGCCAGATGCCGCAGTTCCACCTCACCGAGGAGCAGTATCGGAACCTCGCCGATTTCCTGCTCTGGACCGGCACCATCGACACCCAGGGCTGGCCGCCCAATGACGCGGGCTGAGGGCAAGGAGCAAGGGACATGAAATACCAGACCCAGAAAATCGCGCTGATCTACATGGTCACGGCGCTGATCCTCTTCGCGGTGCAGGTCACGGTCGGGCTGATCCTCGGCTATATCTACATCGAACCGAATTTCCTTTCGGAGCTGCTGCCCTTCAACGTGCTGCGCATGCTGCACACCAATTCGCTGATCGTCTGGCTGATCACCGGCTTCTTCGGCGCGGCCTATTTCCTCGTGCCCGAGGAAAGCGAGCGCGAGATCCATTCGCCGATGCTGGCCTATATCCAGCTCGCGATCCTGGTGCTCGGCACCGCGGGCGTGGTCGTGACCTATGTCTTCGACCTCTTCCACGGCAATTTCTTCCTCGGCAAGGAGGGGCGCGAGTTCCTCGAACAGCCGATGTGGGTGAAGGCCGGCATCGTCGTCGCGGCGCTGATCTTCCTCTACAACGTCACGCTCACCGTGCTGAAGGGGCGCAAGACCGCGATCACCAATATCCTGCTGATCGGGCTCTGGGGGCTGGCGCTGCTCTTCCTCTTTGCCTTCTACAACCCCGCGAACCTCAGCCTCGACAAGGAATACTGGTGGTATGTCGTGCACCTCTGGGTGGAGGGCGTCTGGGAGCTGATCATGGCCTCGATCCTGGCCTATCTGATGCTGAAGCTCACCGGCGTCGACCGGGAGGTCGTCGAGAAATGGCTCTACATCATCGTGGCGCTCTCGCTCTTCTCGGGCATCCTCGGCACCGGGCACCATTACTACTGGATCGGGATGCCCGCCTATTGGCAGTGGATCGGCTCGATCTTCTCCTCGCTCGAGGTGATCCCCTTCTTCGCGATGATGGCCTTCGCCTTCGTGATGGTCTGGAAGGGCCGGCGCGACCACCCGAACAAGGCGGCGCTTCTGTGGAGCCTTGGCTGTGCGACGCTCGCCTTCTTCGGCGCCGGGGTCTGGGGCTTCCTGCACACGCTGCACGGGGTGAACTTCTACACCCACGGCACGCAGATCACCGCCTCGCACGGGCACCTCGCCTTCTACGGCGCCTATGTCTGCCTCAACCTCGCGATCTTCACCTATGCGATGCCGATGCTGAAAGGGCGTGATCCCTATAACCAGGTGCTCAACATGGCCTCCTTCTGGCTGATGTCGGGGGGCGTGGTGTTCATGACCTTCACGCTGACCTTCGCGGGCACGGTGCAGACCCATCTGCAGCGCGTGATGGGGATGAACTACATGGAGGTGCAGGACCAGCTCTGGATCTTCTACGCGATGCGCTTCGGCTCGGGCGTGGCGGTGGTGATCGGGGCGCTGCTCTTCATCTATGCGCTTCTTGCGGTGCGCAGCGAGGTGATCACCCCCGGCCCGCTGGAAAAGACCCGGCTCGCCCAGGACCCTGACCATATCGCGGCCGAATGACCGCCCGACCCGGAGATCAGGACATGAACGCGCAACCCAAAACCCTGGAGGGGGCGGCATCAGCCCCCTTCTACCTGCCCCAGGGCGATGAATGCGAGATTTTCGCCGCCGCCGCGGGCGCCGATCTGCCGGTGCTGCTCAAGGGCCCGACCGGGGTGGGCAAGACCCGCTTCGTCGCCCATATGGCGGCGCGGCTCGGGCGGCCGCTCTATACCGTCGCCTGCCATGATGACCTCTCGGCCGCCGATCTGATCGGGCGCTATCTGCTCAAGGGCGGCGAGACGACCTGGGTCGATGGCCCGCTCACCCGCGCGGTGCGCGAGGGCGCGATCTGCTATCTCGATGAGGTGGTCGAGGCGCGCAAGGATGTCACCGTGGTGCTGCACCCGCTGACCGATGACCGCCGGATCCTGCCGATCGACCGCACCGGCGAAGAGATCGAGGCGGCGCCGGGCTTTCTGCTCGTGGCCTCCTACAACCCGGGCTATCAGAATATCCTCAAGACCCTGAAACCCTCGACCCGGCAACGCTTTGTCGCGATGGAGTTCGATTTTCCCGCCCCCGCGCATGAGATCCATGTGGTGGCGCGCGAATCAGGCTTGGCCGAAGACCGGGTGCAACCGCTGGTGCGCCTTGCGGGCAAGCTGCGCGCGCTGAAGGGCCAGGATCTCGAAGAAGGCGTCTCGACGCGGCTCGTCGTCTATGCCGCGACCCTGATCGCGCGGGGGATGCCGATCGCGCGGGCGATCGAGGCGGCGATGATCGAGCCGCTTTCGGATGATGAAGACGTGAAACGCGGGCTCCGCGATCTCGTCACGGCCATATTCGGGTGAGGCGGCCGTGACGAAGATCGACTTCGAGCCATGGGAACCCGAAGAAAGCGTCGGGAAACTGTGGCACGCCCTTGCCAGCCGTCTTGACGCCCCCGAGGCGTATGACGGAGCCCGTGTCGACCTCTCGCAGGTCGGCGGACGGCTGGCAGTTCTGTTCCGCGCGCTCGGCGGCGGCACCTCGGTCGAGATCCGCCCGGTCGCCGAGGAGGTCAGCCGCCACCGGCTGAGCCTTCTGCGCCGGCTTGGCACCACCGCCGAGCGGGCGCCGCGCGCCTCTTTCGACGGGGCGGCGCTGCGCCTGCCCGCCTCGCTCGCGATCTACCCGGCGCGGGAGGCGAATGGCGCGGCCTATGTCTGGCTTGCCGCGCTCGCCGCCGCGGCCGGCGCCCCCGCGCCCCTGCCCGACGATCCGCTGCAGGCCGATCTGGCGCGCATTGCCATCGCCCGGCAGATGATCGCCGCGGCGCTGACCGAGGCGCCCGGCTTCCGCAGCCTTTACACCGACCTCGCCGCGGCCCTTCTGGCGCTGCGCCTGGCGGCCGATCTGCCCCCGGCCGAGGCGGCGGTCGAGGCGCTGATCCGCGCCGAGCTGGGCGACGAAAGCCCCCTCTCCGCGCTCGCGCGGGGCTATGCGCAGCGCCTTGCGAGCGGGACTTCCGCCGATCTGCGCGCCCCGCGCGGCTATCGCCCGGCGCGCCCGGTGGCGCTTTGGCTCGACCTGCGGCAGGCCGGGGTTTCGGCGCCAAGCGAGGTCGAGACCCGTACCACCGAGGGCCCGCCCGAGGAAGGCGAAGGCAGCGAGATGCACAGCGCGCGCCGCCACCGCGCCGATCAGGCCGAGCGCAAGGACAGTTTCATCCTGCACAAGTTCGAGGCGATCCTGAGCTGGGCCGAGTTCCTCAACCTCAACCGTCGGATCGAGGATGACGACACTGACGCCGCGAAGAAGGCGGCCGACGATCAGGAGGAGATCGGGCTTGGCCAGGTCTCGAAGGCGCCGGCGACGCGGCTGAAGCTGCATCTCGATCTCGCGCCCGAGGATGCCGACCGCGAGGCGCTTTCGGGGCGATTCACCTATCCCGAATGGGACGTGCGCGCCGGCGCCTGGCTGCCCGCGCATTGCGTGGTGCTGGCCTCCGATGTGGCGCCGGGCGACACGCTGCCCGAGTTCCGCGCCGATCCGCGCGCGCATCGCCGGATCCGCGCCGTGCGCCGGCAATTCGAGGCGCTGCGGCCGGGCCGCGTCTCCACCTCGGGCCATCTCGACGGCGACGAGCTGGACCTTGAGGCCACCGTCCGCGCCGCCGCCGATCTGCGCGCCAGCGGCACGGCGAGCGAGCGGATCTGGCGCCAGACGCGACCGCTGAAACGCGATCTCGCGGTCTCCTGCCTGCTCGATGTCTCGCGCTCGACCGAAAGCGCGGTGCAGGGGCGCCCGGTGATCGAGATCGAACACGAGGCGCTGGCCGCGCTCGCCTGGGGGCTCGACGCCTGCGGCGACGATTTCGCGATCAACGCCTTTTCGTCGCTCAAACGCGAGCGCGTCTATTTCCTCAACTGCAAGCGCTTCGGCGAGCCGATGAGCGCGCAGGTCGAGGCCCGGATCGCCGCGCTGAAACCGGGGTTCTACACCCGCCTCGGCGCCGCGATCCGCCATGCCAGCGCCGATCTCGCGCAGCAATCGCGCAAGCGTCGGCTGCTGCTTGTGATCACCGACGGCAAGCCCAACGACCTCGACCATTACGAGGGACGCCACGGCATCGAGGACAGCCGGATGGCCGTGCTCGAGGCGCGGCGCGCGGGGGCGGCGGTGCATGGCATCACCATCGACCGCGAGGGCAAGGCCTGGTTCGCGCGCATCTTCGGGCGCGGCGGGTTCTCGGTGATCCCGCATGCCGACCGGCTGACCGCGGCCCTGCCCGAGATCTATCGCCACCTGGTGGGCGCATGAGCGCGCAGGCCGATCCCTCCCCCCTCGATCAGCTGCCCGGCGATCTGATGATGTGGGTGCTGATCGTGTCCGAGCTTCTGGTCTTCGGCGCGGGGCTCGCCGCCTTTCTCGGCGTGCGGATCACCGATCCCGCCGGTTTCGCCGCGGCGCAGGACCACCTGCATCGCGCGCTCGCCGGGATCAACACGCTGGTGCTGGTCAGTTCGGGCTGGCTTGCCGCGCGTGCGGTGCGCTCGGCCGAGGCCGCGCGGCCCGGCGCGACGCGGTGGCATCTTGCCGGCGCCGCCGCGCTGGGCGGTGTCTTCCTCGCGATCAAGGCGGTCGAATATGCCGGCAATGCCGCGGCCGGGATCGGCATGACCTCGGGCGGGTTCTTCACCTTCTACTACCTGCTCACCGGGTTCCACGCCGCTCATGTGATCGCCGGGATCGTGATCCTCGGCCTCGTCGGCTGGCGCGCCGAGCCGCGCGCGGTCGAGGTCGGCGCCGCCTTCTGGCACATGGTCGATCTCGTCTGGGTGCTGCTGTTTCCGGTGATCTATCTCCTGAGGTGAGAATGCGCCTGCTGTCCGATCCGCTTGGCCGCGCCTGGGCGGCACTCGTCGCGCTCTCGCTCGGCTCCACGATGATCGCCACGCTGGTCGGGCGCGGGGCGCTGACGGGCGCCGAGGTCACCGGCGCCGGCGCGGTGATCCTGCTGCTCGCCTGGGCGAAGGCGCGGGTGATCCTCGATCGCTATCTCGGCCTCGCCGCGGCGCCGTTCTGGCATCGCGGCTTCTCGATCGTGCTTGGGCTTTACTGCGCGGGGCTGCTCGCGCTTTACCTGATGGGCTGAGGCTCACTTCGCCCAGGCCGCGGCGGGATCCTCGGCGGCATAGTCGCGCAGGCTCTCGAGATCGTCGATCACCGCGATGTTCTGCTTCACCGTCACCCCCTGCTCGCGCAGCTTGGCGAAGGCGCGGCTCAGGCTTTCGGGTTTCATCCCGAGACGCCCGGCGATCAACACCTTGTCATAGGGCAGCGTCACCTCGCAGCGCCCCGCGCTGCATTTCGCGAGATCGAGCAGGAATTCCGCCACCCGCTGCGGACCGGTCTGCGCCTTCAGCCCCTCGATCTGCGCCACCAGCCGGTGCAGATGCGCGAAGGTCGCGGCCAGCAACGAGAGCGCAAGCCCCGGCTCCTCGCGGATCAGCCGCAGGATCGCCTCGGTCTCGATGCGCAGCAGACGGCAGTCGGTCGCACATTCGGCCGAGACCGGGTAGCTGTCATGGGTGAAGGCGACCGCTTCGCCGAAACTGTGGCCGCGGGTGAACACGCCCACCACCGCTTCCGCCCCGTTCGGCGCGATGCGGTAGAGCTTCACCCAGCCCTCCACCACGATATAGACCGCGGTTGCCGTCTCCCCCTGCAGGAAGACGGTGGCGCCGCGCTCCATCTCGCGTTCGCGCGCTGCGGCAATGATCTTGTCCTGCGCGTCCCGCGGCACCGAAGCGAGCAGGAGCGATTTGCGCGCGATGAAGTCGCTGTCGAAATTCATGGCGCCCCCTTTCCCGTGCCGGTTTGTCACAGCCGGGGCGATCAGAAAACCCTTTTCCGAACGTCAGCGGGGCTCAGCCGTCGACCAGCCTGCCATCGCGCAGATGGATCAGCCGGTCGAAACGATCGAAGATCTTCTCGTCATGGGTGACGGTAAGGATGCAGGCCTCCTGCTCGGCGGCGAGTTTGCGAAGCAGGTCCATCACCAGCTGCGCGCGCACCGAATCGAGCGCGGCGGTCGGCTCGTCGGCAAGGATGATCCGCGGCCGGTTCGCCAGCGCACGCGCGATCGCCACGCGCTGCGCCTCGCCGCCCGAGAGATGCGCGGGCTTGATCGCGGCGCGGTGGCCGACCTCGAGATAGTCGAGCAGCTCGCGCGCCCGCGCCTTCGCCGCGGCGGGCTTCCAGCCGGCGAGGTCAAGCACCAGCGAGACGTTCTCCTCGGCGGTCAGGAAGGGCAGCAGATTGTGCGCCTGGAAGATGAAGCCGATCTTGTCGAGCCGGAGGCGGCGCAGATCGCCGCGCAGCCAGCGCCCGTCGAAGACCGTCTCGCCGTCGAGCACCACGCGCCCGGCGGAGGGATCGACGATGCAGCCGATGATGTTGAGCAGCGTGGTCTTGCCCGAGCCCGAGGGGCCGAGCATCGCCAGCACCTCGCCGGCGCGGATCTGCAGATCGACCGCCCGCAGCGCATCGACCCGGGTCTCGCCCGCGCCATAATGCTTGGCGACGCCCGCAACCTCGACCAGAAGATCGCCGATCGCCATCTCAGCCCCCCAATGCGGTCGCCGGATCGACCTTGAGCGCGGCGCGGATGCCAAGCCCCGAGGCGGCGATGCAGACGACGACGATGATCCCGGCGAGCACCAGCGCATTCGCCGGTTCGAGCACCACGCGGCGCGGGAAATTGTCCTTCACGAGCAGGATCAGCCCGAGCCCGATCGCCCAGCCCGAGGTGCCGAGGATCAGCGCCTGCTGCACGATCAGGCCAAGGATGGTGCGGTCGGGCGCGCCGATCAGCTTCAGCGTGGCGATCTGTTTCAGCTTTTCCATCGTCATCGTGTAGATGATCAGCGCGATCACCACCGCCGAGACGGTGAGCAGGATGCCGAGGAAAAGCCCGATCTGGCGCCGCGCGCGATCGACGACCGAGGCGAGGAGGAGCTGCTCCTGTTCGGCCTGCGTCAGCACGCCGAGGTGCTTCCACTGCCGGATCGTCGCCGCGACACGGTCGAGATCGGCTCCGGGCTCGACCCGGGCGATCACCGCGGCGACATTGTTCGCCTCGGGCGGGGTGGCACCGCGCGCCGCACGCACGCGTTCGGCGGCGGGGTCGAGCTCGCTTTGCAGCGTGATCGCATCGGCGAGGGGGATGAAAACGGCCGGATCGCCGCCCGAGTTCATCGCATTCTCGGTCAGCCCGACGACGGTGAAGCGGTTGCGGCCAAGGCGGAGCGTGTCACCGACCGAAAGCCCGGTCTTGCGATCGGCGACCAGCTCGAAATGGCTGCGCGCAAGGCCGCGCCCGGCGACGATGCGCGCGGGCCCGCCGGGGCGGCCAAGCTCGGAGCCGATCACATAAAGGCGCAGCACCTTCGTGCCATGTGTGGCCTCGAGCGTCTGATAGGTGATCGCGCCGGCCGCGCGGATGCCGGGCAGACGCGCCACCGCGTCGCGGGTGATCGCGGGCAGCGTCGAGCTTTCGGCGAAGGGGCCCTGGGTGCCGGCCTCGACCACCCAAAGATCGGCGCCCGGCGCCTTCACCGCGGCGAGCGCGTCGGAGACGAGCCCGTTGTAGATGCCGATCATCGCCAGCACCACGGTCATCAGAAGCCCGAGCCCGAAACAGGTCAGCACGAAGCGGAACAGGCTGTGGCGGATGTCCTTGATCGCAAGGTTCATGGCGCGCGCCCCTCGACGCGCAGCGCGCGGCCCTCGGCGGCGCCCGCCGGCACCGGCGAGACGATCTGCGCCCCCTCGGGCAGCCCGCCGGTGACCTCGGCGCGGCCGAGGTCATCCCGCGCGCCAAAGCGCAGCGCGGCGCGGGCAAGCGTGCCGTCGCGCGCGATCCAGGCGGTGCCGCTGGCCCCGTCGAAACCGGTAATCTCGCTTTCGGGCAGCATCAGCGCGCGGTCGCGATGCCCGGTGGTGACCAGCACCTCGGCCTGTTCGCCGAGGAACATTTCGGCGGGGCAATCGCTGCAGCTCAACCAGATCTTGCGCTCCTCGTTCACCCGGTCGCTCTCAAGCCCGATGCGGACGAGTTCGCCGGAGAACTCCTGCTGCGGATGCGAGCGCAGCCGGATCGTGCCGGGCTGACCAAGCGCAAGCTGCCCGGCGCGTTCCTCGTCGATATAGGCCTGGATCCAGATCGTCTTCGGGTCGATCAGGCTGAAGATCGTGTCGCCCGCCTTGACCACGGTGCCCGCCTCGGCCTTGCGCGCGATGATCAGCGCGTCATAAGGCGCGGAAAGCACATGCTTTTCCAAAAGCGTGCGCGCCGAGCGCAGATTGGCGCCGGCCTCTTCCGCCTGCGCGCGCAGCACCGCGAGATCGGCCTCGGCCACGGCGAGATCGGCGCGCGCCACCGCGAGATCGCGCTGCGTCTCCTCGGCGCTCTGTTTCGAGGCGCGATCGGTGCGGGCCAGCTCCTGCTGCCGCGTGTCGGCCGCGGCGCGCTGCGCCAGCACCGCCTGGGCGCGCGGCAGCGCGGCCTCGGCCTTGGCCAATGCCGCCTGCGCCGCGGCCAGCCCCGCCTCGGCCTGCGCCACTTTCGCCTGCTGCTCCTCCGGATGCAGCTGCGCAAGCGCCTGCCCGGCCGCGACCCGGTCGCCCGCATCGACCGCAAGGCTCTCCACCGCGCCGGCGAGCTCGAAGCCCACCGCACTGAGCACCCGCGCCTCGACCGTGCCGAGCCCGTAGATCCGCAGCGTGACGTCGGTTTCCGGGGCGAGCACCCGCACCGGCAGCGGCCGATGGCGCAGCACCCAGATCCCCGCGACCAGCGCCACGACGATGCCCCCGATCACAATCCGGCTCTTGCGCATCTCAGCGATCCTCCTTGCCGCCCAGGAGCCGTAGCTGCAGCTCGAGCAGCCTGCGCCCCGAGACCTCGAGCGAAATCATGCGCGGGCCGAGCGCCCAGCGGATCGCGGCCCCCTGCACCAGCGAACTCAGCAGATAGGCGACGTCGCGCGGCGGCAGGTCGGCGGCGATGCGCCCCGCGGCCTGCGCCCGGGCGATGTCGCGCTCCAGCGTCTCGTGAAAAGCCGCGAGCCGCTCGCGAAAGGCCGCGCGCAGCGGCTCGTTCTCGGTGTTGAGCTCACGCGAGAAGAGCAGCATCGGGATCGCCGGCTGGCGCGCGATCACGCCAAGCTGCGCCGCGACGAGCGCACGCACCCGTGCGAGCGGATCCTCCACCCCCGCAAGCGCCGCCTCCCAGGCGGCGGCAAGCGTCGCTGTGACCTCCTCGGCCACCGAAACCCAAAGCTCCGCCTTAGAGGGGAAATGGCGGAACAGCGCCGCCTGGGTCAGCCCGATCTCATGGGCGACCGCATTCGTCGTCACCCGGTCGGGCCCGATCCGGTCCGCCATCTCGAGCACGGTCGAGACGATCTCGGCTTTTCGAAGGTCGGCTGGCTTGCGCATGGCGATGCCTTTGGTAAGTAATTGATTACTTACTAAAGGCATCACACCGGCCCGTCAACCGGCTCTGATGACGAGGCTGCCGCACCACTTAAGCCGGGCGCGTTCACGCCCCCCGGATCACCCGCTTGACCCGCTCCAGCGCCCGCGCGAGCAGATCCTGCGCCGTCGCGGCAGTGCCCGCCTCGACATAGACGCGAAATTCGGGCGCATTGCCGGAGGGGCGCAGGTGCACCACCTCATTTCCCGCAAGCGTCATCCGCAGCCCGTCGGTGCGGTCGACCTCCGTTTCCTGCCCCAGCGGGGCCAGGAAGGCGGCGCGCGCCGTGGCGCTTTCGGAGAGTTCCGCAAGGAAGGCGGCACTCGCCGCGCTCGGGATGTCGACGAGGCGATCGGCCGCCGTCACGCGCGGCGGCAAGGCACGGCACAGATCGGCGAGCGCGAGGCCCTGCGCCCTCGCGGCGGCGAGCGGGGCGATCAGCGGCAGGACCGCGTCGCGTGTCATCAGCGCCGCGAGCCGCCCCACGGGGGCCTGCGCCTCGAAGCCGAGCAGGAAGCCGCCATTCGCCTCGAACCCCACCACCTTCGCCCGCGGATCCGCGCTGCGCACGGCCTCCATCGCCGCGATGACGAAGGGCGATCCGATCCGGGTCAGATGCACGGCGCGGAAGCCCGGGATCTCGCGCAGAATCGAATTCGACGAGACCGGCGTGCAAATCACCTCGGCGCCGAGCGCCTGCGCCGTCAGCACCCCGAGACTATCCCCAGGGATCACCCTGCCCTGCGCATCCGCCAGCAACGGCCGGTCGGCGTCGCCATCTGTGGAAAGCACGGCGTCGAGATGCTTCGCCGCGCTCCATCGGGCCAGCCTGGCGCGGGTGTCCGGCGCGACAGCCTCGGTATCGACCGGGACGAAGACCTCCGAACGGGCGCAGGTGACGGTGGTGGCGCCCAGCGCCGCAAGCAGCGTCACCAGCAGGTCGCGCGCCACGGAAGAATGCTGGTAGACGCCCAGCCGCAGCCCCGCAAGCGCCTGCGGCCCATAGGCGGCGACGTAGCGCGCGACATAGTCGTCGCCCGCCGTGGTGCAGGTGGCAAGCGTACCGGGGACCGCCGCAGCGCCCGGCGCGGCCCCGAAGGCGGCGGAGATCGCGGCCTCGTCGCTCTTGGTGATTTCTCCGCTCGGCAGATAGAATTTCAGGCCATTGCGATCGGCGGGGATATGGCTTCCGGTGACCATGATCGCCGCCGCGCCCGCCGCCATCGCGGCCATCGCCAGCGCGGGCGTCGGCAGGGCGCCGCAATCGGTCACCGCGACGCCCGCGCTTCGGGCCGCGGCGATCACATCCGCGGCGATCCCGGGGGAAGAAGGGCGCAGATCCCGCCCCACGAAAAGCCCCGTCCCGATCGGGCAGGCGGCACGGAAGGCCTGCACATAGCGGGCGGTAAGCTCGGGCGTGAGTTCGGTCACGAGACCTCGCAACCCGGAGGTGCCGAATTTCGGTGCCATGATCCGATCCTCGAACGGTTTCCGCCACAGCCTAGGATGTCGGGGCCGCCGGGGCCATCGCGGAATTTCCGATCGGGCAAGCCGCGAGTGCCGCCCCCGCTCTCGCCCCCCTTCGGCCACGCCCCCGCGGTTGAGAAAAGTCAATGAGCGGCCGGCGCGCGCCGCCTATGGCTGGATCAGGAAACAGGAGTTGGCGGCATGAAGCGCGCAAGGCGGCTTGACGAGGTTTCGCAGACTTTCGGCGCGACGGAGGCCTCGCCGCAGATCCGCGGCGCCCGGGTGCGCGCGCTGTTCGACCGGATCGCGCCGCGCTACGATCTGATGAATGACCTGATGAGCTTCGGCACGCATCGGCTGTGGAAGCGCCATGTGATCGCGCGCGCGCTGGCGCATCTGCCCCCGGGCGAGGCGCCGCTGGTCGATCTGGCGGCGGGCACTGGCGATCTGGCGCTGGCGCTGCGCCGCGCCCTGCCCGCGCGGCGGATCGCGCTGGTCGATCCCTCGGCGGGGATGCTGGCGGTGGCGCGGGCGCGCGGCGGCGAGAGCCTCGACTACTTCGAGGCGCCGGGCGAGGCGCTGCCCTTCATCGACGATTGTATCGCGATGGTCACGCTGTCCTTTGGCCTGCGCAACATGGCCGATCCGGCGAAGGGGCTGCGCGAGGTCGCCCGCGTGCTGCAGCCGGGGGGCGTTTTGGTGCTGCTGGAATTCTCGCGCCCCGACGCCTGGTTCGCGCCGCTCTACAACCTGCACGCGCGCCATGTGATCCCGCGCATCGGCGCCTTCGTCGCGCGCGATCCCGCCGCCTATTCCTACCTTGTGCAATCGATCGAGCGGTTTCCCGCGCGCGAGGACATCGCGCGCGAAATCGCCGAGGCCGGCCTTGTGCTGCGCGAGGAGTGCAGCTTCGTCTTCGGCGTCGCCCGGATGCAGATCGCGGAGAAACTATGACACAGACCCTGCAGGATCCCCTTGCCGCCCGGCTGGCGCGCCTGCCCACGGCGGCGCTTTGGGTGCTGGCCGCGCGGTTCAAGACCGTCAGCCTGTCGCAGATGCCGGTGCTGGCGGGCAGCTGGCTTGCGGCCGAGGCCGGGCATTGGCGCGCCGATGTGACGCTGGCTGCGATGCTCGGCGCGGCGGCGATCCAGATCGGCACCAACCTGTGGAACGACGCGGCCGATGCCGCGCGCGGGGTCGACCGGGGCGACCGGCTCGGCCCGCCGCGGATGGTGGCGCTGGGGCTCTTGGACGGGGCGCAGGTGCGGCGTGGCGCGGCTCTGGCCTTCGCGCTGGCGAGCCTCGCCGGGCTCTGGCTGGTCTGGATCGGCGGGCTGCCGGTGGTGGCGGTGGGGCTGGGCTCGCTGGCCTTTGGCTACCTCTATTCGATGGGGCCCTGGCCGATGTCGGGCCTGCCGGTGGGCGAGGCGCTGGTGATCGCGTTTTTCGGCGTGATCGCGGTGTCGACGACGGGCTGGCTGCAGGGGGTTGCGCCTTTCGCGCCGCGCACGCTGGCGCTGGGGCTGATGATCGGGCTGCCCGCGGCGGCGGTCCTGATGCTGAACAATCACCGCGACCGGGTGCAGGACGCGCGCGCGGGGCGGCGCACGCTCGCGATCCTGATCGGCGACCGGGCGAGCCGGGCCAGCTATTTCGCGCTGCTCCTTGGCGCGCTGGCGCTGGCGGGCTGGATCGCGCCTTCGGCCTGGCTCGCCCTGCCCGCGGCGCTGATCCTCTGGCTCGGCCATGCGATGGCACATTGGCCGGTTTCGGCCCGGCTTAACCGGCTTCTCGGGCAGACCGCCCTGGCGCAGATGTTGCTGTTGCTGGCCGTCATCCTGGGCTGAGATCCTCGCAAAACGACAGGGGCCGCCCCTTTCGGGACGGCCCTTTGCAATCCGCGCGATCGGCGCTCAGTTCATCGCCCCCGCCTTGTGCACCGGCAACGTGATCGCGACCTCGCCGGCCTTCTCGAAGACCAGCGTCACCGGCACCATCGCGCCATCTTCGAGCGGGCCGGTCAGATCAATGAACATCAGATGCAACCCGCCCGGCTGCAGCACCGCCTCGCCCCCCGCCGGAATCTCGATCGCCTCGACCTGACGCATCTTCATCAGGCCGTTCTCGTTGATATGCGTGTGCAATTCGGGCCGGGCACAGGCGGGCGAGCGGAAGGCGACCAGGCGATCCGCCGCCCCGGTCGAGCGGATCGTCATGAACCCCGCCCCCGCCGCCGCCACCATCGGCGAGGCCCGCATGAAGCCCTTGGTGATCTCGATCCCCGGGGCGCTGGCCTCTTGCGCAGCCAGCGGCTGAGTCGTCAGCCAGAGCGCCCCGGCAAGCGCGGCCAGCGCGGCACGTCGGTGAATGAGCGGCATGATCCTGTCCTTTTCGTCAGGTGAGTTACGCATCTCCTCCGGAATTTCACGCCGACCGGTGCACCGCCTTAACAATAGTCAAGGTTTCGTGATCGGCGCGGGTGTCAGAAGGGCAGGCGCGCGGAACTGGACCGCCTCGCGCCTGCAGGGAACGCATAACAACCGGTCCGACCACGAGAGGTGACCATGGTCAGAAACTTCCGCAAGGGGTTGTTCGCGACCACCGCTGTGTTCGGTGTCGCAACCGCCCTCGGAGCCTCCGCCGAAACGCTGGACGAAGTGATGGCGCGGCGAGGATTGACGCAACAAGACCTCGTCGCAGCCGCAAAGACCTATACTCCGACGGGTGGGCGCGACGAATTCATCGTATTTTCTTCCGGCGGACAGTCGGGCCAGATCATGGTCTACGGCGTGCCCTCGATGCGGATCCTGAAATACGTCTCGGTGTTCACGCCCGAACCCTGGCAGGGCTACGGCTTCGACGAGGAATCGAAGAAGATCCTCGATAGCGCCAAGGTCGATGGCCGCGAGCTGCACTGGGGCGACACCCACCACCCGGCGCTTTCGGAAACCAACGGCGATCTGGACGGGGAATACCTGTTCATCAACGATAAATCGGCCCCGCGTATCGGCGTGATCTCGCTGCATGACTTCGAGACGCAGCAGATCGTCGTCAACCCGATCCTGCAATCCGAACATGGCGGCGCCTTCGTCACGCCGAATTCGGAATATGTGATCGAGGCCGCGCAATATCCCGGCGTTCTGGGGCGTGGCTATGCGCCGCTGAGCCAGTTCAACGAGAAATTCCGCGGTGCGGTGACCTATTGGAAATTCGACCGCGCGGCCGGGCGGATCGACCCGAAGCAGAGCTTCGCGATCGAACTGCCGCCCTATAGCCAGGATCTGTCCGACGCGGGCAAGCTGGACTCGGACGGCTGGTCCTTCACCAACTCGTTCTGCGCCGAACGCTATGTCGGCGGCATCGAAAACGGCCGGCCGCCCTTCGAGGCGGGCTGCTCGCAAAACGACACCGACTATCTGCACGTCATCAACTGGAAGAAGGCCGAAGAGGTCTACAAGGCCGGCAAGGTCACGATGATCAACGACTTCCCGGTGATCTCGATGCAGACCGCGATCGACGAGGGCCTCGTCTATCTGATCGCCGAGCCGAAGTCGCCCCATGGCGTCGACGTCTCGCCCGACGGCAAATATATCGTCGTCGGCGGCAAGCTGGACACCCAGGCCTCGGTCTACTCGTTCGAGAAGATCATGAAGGCGGTGGACGAGAAGAAATTCGCCGGCACCGACCCCTATGGCATCCCGGTGATCGCGATGGAGGATGCGCTGCACAAGCAGGTCGCGCTGGGCCTTGGCCCGCTGCACAACCAGTTCGACAGCAAACCCTGTGTCGTCTACACCTCGCTCTACGTCGACAGTCAGATCGCGAAATGGGACTATTGCGAGGGCAAGGTCCTCGACAAGATCTCGATCCACTATAACGTCGGCCACCTTGTCGCGATGGAAGGCGAATCCGAGCATCCCGCTGGCAAATACCTGATTTCGCTCAACAAGCTTTCGATCGACCGGTTCAATCCGGTGGGGCCGCTGCATCCGCAGAACCACCAGCTGATCGACATCTCGGGCGACAAGATGGAGCTGCTCTACGACATGCCCGTGCCGCTGGGCGAGCCGCACTATGCCGCCGCGATCTCGGCCGACAAGCTCAAACCGCTGGTGCGCTACAAATACGGCACCGACTCGCGCACGGGCGAAAAGCACCCCGATGCGGTGCGTCCGGGGCAGGAGCGGATCGAGCGTGACGGCACCAACGTCAAGGTCTACATGACCGCGATCCGGTCGCATTTCACGCCCGAGATCGTCGAGGTGAACGAAGGCGATACCGTCGAATTCGTGATCACCAACTCGGAACGGGCCGAGGACGAAACCCACGGCTTCTCGGTCTCGACCTATGGCGTGAACCTCTCGCTCGAACCGGGCAAGACCGCGACCGCCAAGATCACCGCCGACAAGCCCGGCGTGTTCTCGTATTACTGCACCGAGTTCTGCTCGGCGCTGCACCTCGAGATGACCGGCTTCCTCGCCGTCAAGCCCAAGGGCTATGTCGAGGATCAGACCGCGATGGCCGAAGGTCAGCAATATACCAAGGACGATTACGACAAGCAGACCGCGAACAACGTGGCCACGCAGGAAGTGATCGACCAGGTGGTGACCTATATCACCGGGCGCAACTACCAGGACTTCCCCGAAGTGGTTTCGCTGGTGGAAGACGCCACCGATCAGCTGAACTTCGCCGCCGATGCCAAGACCAAGGCCGAGGATGCGGCTGCCAAGGAAGACTGGCAGAACGCGACGCTCTGGGCGGGCCAGTGGTGGCAGTATCAGGTCAAGGCCGCCGACATCGGGCTGCGCGCCAAGACCTATCTCGATGAGCATGGCGCGGTGAAGACCGAGCAATGATCCCGTGACCCGCAGGGGGCGGGCCCGGCCTGCCCCCTGCCCTTCGCTCTCCAGACCGACGCCTGAGGAAAGACGACATGCGCCTGATCTCTTCCAGCCTTCTCGCCGCCGCACTGCTTAGCCTCGGCGCATTCGCCGCCGCCGCCGATCCGGTCGCCGATGGCAAGAAGGTCTTCATGACCAAGACCTGCCTCGCCTGCCACGGCAAGGGCGGGGCGAAACCGGTTCTGAGCTATCCCGCACTGGCCGGCCAGAACGAGAAATACATGCTGACCCAGCTGAAGGCGATCGCCGACGGCTCGCGCGTGGGCACTGTCGATCCGACCACCGGCCACCCCTATGTGCAGGGCATGGCCGACATCATGCACCTCGTGACCGAGGACGACATGAAGAACGTCGTCGCCTATCTGGCCGCGCAGCCGCCCGGCCCCCCGAAGCCGCTCGATCCGCCCGCCGATCCGGCGACGCTCGCCGCGGGCGAGGCCGCCTATAATGCGCTCGGCTGCAAGTCCTGCCACGGCAAGGACGCGCTGAAACCCTCGGCCAAGTCCTATCCGCAGATTGCCGGGCTGAACCGCGACTACCTGATCCGCGCGATGACCGAGATCCGCGACAAGGTCCGCACCACCGGCCAGACCAAGCTGATGTGGGGCGTAATCAAGAAGGCCGACGACACCGAAATCGAGCAGATCGCGACCTGGCTGTCGCAGATCGACCGCTCGCAGAAATGACGAAAGGATCCGCGATGAAACTTCCTCTGATCTCTGCCGCAGTGATCGCGCTGGCGCTGCCCGCTTTCGCCGAGGGCACCGTCGACACCTCGAGCTGGAACCAGGGCGGGGGCGAGCAGGACGAGGCGCTCTCGCTCGTGCCCGACCATGAGAACGGGATCGAGACTTACGAGGTCTGCTCGGCCTGTCACCAGCTCAATGGATGGGGTCTGGAAGACGGCACCTTCCCGCAGATCGCCCATCAGCACAAGGATGTCATCATCAAGCAGCTGGCCGATATCCGCGCGCTGAACCGCGACAACCCGACGATGTATCCCTTTGCGCTGCCCTCCGAAATCGGTGGCGCGCAGTCGATCGCGGATGTCGCCGAATATATCTCGAAACTGCCGATGAACCCCAACAACGGCAAGGGGCCGGGCACCGATCTGGCGCATGGCGAGCAGCTTTACAAGGACAACTGCACGCGCTGCCACGGCGAGAATGGCGAAGGCGACAACGCCAAGTTCTATCCCCGGATCCAGGGCCAGCACTACAAATATCTGGTGCGCCAGTTCCAGTGGATCCGCGATGGCAAGCGGCGCAACGCCAACCCCGACATGGTGCAGCAGATCAAGGGCTTCACCGATGCCGATATGGATGCGGTGCTGGATTACGTCTCGCGGCAGCAACCCGATCCTTCGATCGTGGCGGCGCCCGACTGGGAAAACCCCGATTTCGAGTGATCCGCTTTTCCCGCCAACCGGCCCGGGCGTCCCCGCCCGGGCTGCAAGACAGCGAACAGGACATCCGACATGGACCCCGCAGCCAAAGGCGCCGGCACTGACCGCCGCGGCATCGTTTATCGCCTTCTCACGCTGATCTCGATCTGCCTGATCGCGGCGGCTTTCGTCAGCCCGGGCTGGTGGGTCTCGCTGACCGCGCCGAACTATCCCGAGGCGACCTTCCCGCAGGGGATCCGGATCCTGTTCCACATGGATTCGGTGCGCAACGGCTGCGACATCCGCGCCAGCAAAGAGGTCGAGGAGAACGAGGCCCTCGATTGCGTGCACGAGATGGACACGATCAACCATTACGTCGGCATGTATCCGATCGCCTCGGGCGGGCCGGTGGAAAAGGCCTTCTCGCCCTTCCTCTTCGCGATGATGGGGGTGATGCTCTTGGCCTTCGCCGCCCCCGGCCGCAAGACGCGGATCGCGGTTTCGGTGCTGGGTTATGGCGCGGTGATCGGCTGGATGGCGCTGACGCTTTATGGCGAGAACGGCGTGCAATATCAGACCACCGGCTATCTGCGCGGCCTCGTGGTCTCGCTCGGGCAGGACACCAAGGACAAGGTCGAGGCCGATCAGAACCTCTCGCCGATCGTCAAGATGCTCAAGCAGTCGCTGGAAGACAGCGCCGCCTCCGAGAAGACCTCGACCGCGACGATTGGCGACCGGCAAGCGCTGATCGACAATCTGAAGGCCAATTACGAGATCGACGAGCAGAAGAAACCCATGCACGAGCAGGTCGGCTGGACCGGCTCGGGGATGCAGGTGTTCCAGTGGCACTACGCCAAATCGCTGGCGCGCTGGTTCAACGAGCCGGCCCGCAACGACCCACTGGTCGCCACGATGTCGGTGGTGGCGCGGGTGCTGTTCTGGGTGGTGATCGGCTTCATGGCGGTGCTGACGGCGATCGCCGCGCTCAGCGCGAAACGGCCCCTCTATTGGGTGCTGGTGCTGGTGCCGCTGTTGCTTCCGGTGGGGTTCCTTGCGGAATATGCGGGCTGGCTCTGGTGGTATGGCCATAGCCTGAACGAGATGGGCGCCTTCACGCTGAAACCCTTCATGCCGACGGTCTTTGGCGACGGCAAGGTGGCGCAGTTCACGACCCACAGCTACCCCGCCTCGGGCTTCTTCCTGATGCTGGCGTCTTCGGTGGCGCTGGCGTTGGCTGCCCTGATCCGGGCCAAGCAGCTGCGCCTTGCCGGTGCCGCCGCCGAAGGGATGTGAGGTCTCGCGATGCGTGCCCTCCTTCCCCTTGCGATCCTGCTGGCGATGGCCTCCCCGGTCGCGGCCGAGACGCTGCAAGAGCGCGTCGACGCCGCCCCCGACGGGGCCGAGATCGTGCTGGCCCCGGGCCAGTACGACGGGCCGCTGGTGATCCGCCATCCGGTGGTGATCGACGGTCAGGGCAAGGCCGCGATCACCGGCAACGGCATGGGCACGGTGGTCACGATCGAGACCGACGGCGTCACGTTGAAGAACCTGACGCTGCGCGACTCGGGGCGGCTGCACAACAAGGTCGACGCCGGGGTGCGGGTGCATGGCGACTTCAACGTGCTGCGCGACATCCGCATCGAAAACAGCCTCTTCGGCATCGACTTGACCGAAGCCAATCACAACGTGATGCGCCGTATCTACATCAGTTCCAAGGACATGCCGCTGGAGCTGAGGGGCGATTCGGTGCGGATCTGGTATTCGAACGACAATCTCTTCGAGCATAACCACATCGAGCACGCGCGCGATTTCGTGGTCTGGTATTCGCAGGGCAACATGATCCGCGACAACCGGATCCAGCACGGCCGCTACGGCATCCATTTCATGTATGCCCACCATAACGACGTCGAGCGCAACGAGATCTCGGACTGCGTCGTGGGCGTGTTCCTGATGTATGCCAACGACATCACGCTGCGCGGCAATCAGATCCTGCGGGCCTGGGGCGCGGCGGGGATGGGCGTCGGTTTCAAGGAGACCTCGGGCGCGGTGGTCGAGGACAATGTGATCCTTGGCAATGCGGTGGGGATCTACCTCGACCCCTCGCCCTGGGATCCCGACAAGACCAATGAATTCCACCGCAATCAGGTCGCCTATAACGGCATCGGCGTGCAGTTCCACACCGACTGGACCGGCAACAACTTCTCCGACAACAACTTCCTGTCGAATTTCACCCAGGTCGCGGTGCGCGGGCGCGGCACGGCGCTGCGCGAGGGCTGGAACGGCAATTACTGGGACGATTACGCCGGCTTCGACGCCGATGGCGATGGCGTCGGCGATGCCCCCTACGAGATCTGGACCTATGCCGACCGGCTGTGGATGGACGTGCCTTCGGCCGCCTTCTTTCGCGGCGGGCTGGCGCTTGGCACGCTCGATTTCGTCGAACGCCTCGCCCCCTTTACCGAGCCCCGCCTTCTGATGCGCGAGCCGCGTCCACTGATCGCGCCGCTCGATCACGAAGCCGCCCGCGCCGAGACCGCCGTGAAAAGCGATGCGGGCGCAAAGAAATCCGCCTTGGAGATGCTGAACCAATGAGCGCGAAGAACGACAGTCCCGAAAGCGTCCCCGAACGCAGCAATGCCGAGATCCGGCAGACCCCGAAACTGAGCCGGCGCGAGCTGGAGCGGCGGCGGCTTTTGATCCGCACGCTGGGGCTGGGGGTTGCGGCGGTCGCGGCGGGGCTCGTGGGCTGGTATCCGGTCTATCGCCGCCTCTTCGACCGGCTGCGCCCGCCCGGCGCGCTCATCGAGCATCACTTCCTCGCCGCCTGCATCAAATGCGGCCAATGCGTGCAGGTCTGCCCGGTGCAGGCGATCAAGCTGGCCGATGGCGACGAGGGCTATGGCCTCGGCACGCCCTATATCGACGCGCGCGCGCAGGCCTGCGATTTCTCCTGCGACGCGGTGCAATGCGTGCTGGCCTGCCCGACCGGCGCGCTCAGCCACGAGATCGCGACCAAGGAAGAGGTGAAGATCGGCTTTGCCCGCCTCGCCCGCCCCGAGGCCTGTCTCGCGATGCAGGGCAAGGGTTTCAAGGGCGCCGCGCGGGGCGCCGATTACACCGGGTTGCACCGCTATGTCGAAATCGACCGCTGGGATCCGGTGCCGATCGCCTCGCATCCCTATGACGTCGAGGTCTGCGATCTGTGCGTGCGCGAATGCCCGATCCGGGGCGCGATCACGCTCGAGAAGGTCTCGGACGATCCGGGCGACCACCGCCACATGCCGGTGGTGCATGAGGCCTGCGTCGGCTGCGGCACCTGCGAGATGATCTGTCCCACCGAACCCGCCGCGATCGTGATCGACACCGCGATGCGCCTCGCCGAGGACAAGGAGAGCCGGGCATGAAATGGTTCCTGCACAAGCTGGCGATGATGTTCGGTGCCGCCCCGCGCAAGGCGGGCCCGGGCGAGGAAACCGAGGCCGCACGCAAGATCAAGGCCTTCAAGAAGACCCCCGAGCAGGTCGCGCTGCGCAAGGAGATCATCGCGCATGAGCACGAGGCGCTGATCCACAGCCACAAATGGCGCAACATCCGCTGGGCCAGCGTGATCGTGATCAACGCGCTTTTCATCGTCTCCTACAGTTTCGACGTGCAGCTGGTCGAAGGCGCGCTGACCGCCTCGCGCTTCCTCGGCTTTCACATGGCCGATCCGAATGCCGCGCTGCAGGTGATGCTGGCCTTCAAGGAGGTGATGCTGAACCTCGTGATCGGCACGGCGACGGTGGTCATCCTGTGGTGGATCGTCGGCGGGCGGGCCTTTTGCAGCTGGGCCTGCCCCTATCACCTGCTGGCCGAATGGGCCGAGGCGCTGCATCTGTTCCTGGCCCGCAAGGGGTGGGTCAAGGACCACCCGTTCCATCGCGGGCTGCGCGTGGTGCTCTGGGCGGTGTTCATGACGCTGGCGCTTCTGACCGGCTACACCGTCTTCGAATATATCAACCCGGTCGGCATCGTCAGCCGCGCGCTGATCTACGGGCCGACGGTGGCGCTTTTGTGGGTCGCTTTCCTTCTGGGTATCGAAGTGTTCTTCTCGCGCCGGTTCTGGTGCCGCTATGTCTGCCCGATCGGGCTGACCTATGGCATCACCGGCGCGGTGGCGCCCGTGCAGATCAAATACGATCTCGAGAAATGCGTGCATGAGGGCGAATGCCGCGCCGTCTGTCTGGTGCCGCATGTGCTGGAGATCACCAAGATGGGCTATGCGCAGAACGATGTCGATTACATCGGCCCCGACTGCACGCGCTGCGGGCTTTGCGTCGACGCCTGCCCGCAGAAGGCGCTGACCTTCACCGTCCGCGGCATCGACAAGATCGTCTGAGGAGGGCGCCATGATCACCATCGACCGGCTGACGAAACGCTTCGAGAAGCGCGCGGTGCTCGATGAGCTGACGCTCTCGATCGCGGCGGGCGACCGGATCGCGCTGATCGGTTCGAACGGTGCGGGCAAGACCACGCTCTTCCGCTGCCTTCTGGGCCATTACGGGCACGAGGGGCGGGTGGGTTTCGACGGCACGGCGGGGCGGCGACGCGAACCGCAGGCGCTTTCCCGCATCGCCTTCGTGCCGCAGCTGCCGCCGCCCTTGCGGATGCCGGTGGGCGAGCTTCTGACCTTCGCCGAAAAGGGCGCGGGCGCCGATCCGGTCGCGATGCGCGCGATCGCCGGGCGGCTGGGGATCGACCTCGACGAGGTGCGCAAGCGCCCGTTCTTTCGCCTCTCGGGCGGGCAGAAACAGAAGATCCTCGTCACCGTCGCGCTGGGGCGGCCCGCCGATCTGATGATCTTCGACGAGCCCTCGGCCAATCTCGACCCGGCCGCGCGAGCGGTGTTCATCGACCTCTTGGCGGAACGCCGCGAAGCCTCGATGCTGATCGCCAGCCACCGGCTGGAGGAGGTCGCGGGCCTCGTCAACCGGGTGATCGAGCTCGACCGCGGCCGCGTGGTTCTGGACGATGCGGTGCTTGACCGGCTGCGCGCGGGCGAGTTCCGCCGCGCCGAGATCACGCTGGCCGCGCCACACGCGCCCTTTGCGCTCGCGCTCGCGGGCTGGGGCTTTGACGCCGATCCTTCGGGGCTGCGCTTCACCGGCCCGGTGCCCGCCGCCGAAACCTTCCGCTTCCTCGGGCTGATCGCCCGCTATGGCAGCCTGATCGAGCGCATGAGCCTCGAAGAGGCGCCGGAAAGGGTGATGTAGATGTGCCGCCATTGCCAACCGCTGAGCCGCCGCCAGATCCTGGCGATGCTGGCCGCCGCCCCCGCCCTTTCCGCCTGCAAGGCCGAGGCCAAGGGCCCCGAGGAGATCCGCTGGGGCCGGGAGGCCTGCGAGATCTGCGGCATGATCATTTCCGATCCGCATTTCGCCGCCGAGGTACGCGGAGGGCCGGAAAAGCGTCTGGCCAAGTTCGACGATATCGGCGACGCGGTCTATTGGCTCGAGGCGCAGGAGTGGAAAGCCGCGCCCGAGGTCGAATTCTGGGTCCGCGACGGCGAGACCGGCGAGAGCTGGCACGACGCGCGACAGATGCGCTATCGCCCCGGCGCGCTCTCGCCGATGGACTACGGCTTTCTCGCGGTGCAGCGTCCCGCCTCGGATACCGTCGATTTCGCCGCGATGCGCACCGCCGTTCTGGCGCGCGGGCTGACCTGGCGCTGCCTGCCCGACGGCGAAATGGGAGGGCACAAGGAATGAATGCGATGTCACAGGAGCCGCTCTTGCCCGAGACCCGTTTCGATCCCTCCCCCGTCACCGCGAAACCGCTGCCTGCGCGGCCTGCCACGCGGGCCGGGCTGGGGCTGATGATGCGGCTGGAATTCGCGGAATCGATGCGCGCGCGCTGGTTCCATTTCTATGCGCTGGTGGTGATCGGGCTGATGGCGATGCTGATCACCACGGGGATATCGGAGAGCCGCGTGCTGGGCTTCACCGGCCTCTCGCGGCTTCTGGTGACCTATATCCAGATCATGATGGCGGTGCTGCCGCTCTTCATCATCGTCACCACGGCGCGTTCGATGGTGGGCGATCGCGAGGCGGGAAACCTCGAATATATGCTGGCCTTCCCGGTCGGGCTCGCGGCCTGGTATTGGGGGCGGTTCCTGACCCGGCTGGTCCTCGTGCTGGCCCCGGTCGGAATGGCGCTGGCGCTGGCGAGCCTCTATGGCCTCGCGCGCGGCCATGCCATCCCCTGGAGCCATATCGCGCTTTACTCCGGCCTCGTCGCGGCGCTCGCGGCCTGCTTTCTGGGGATCGGCTTTCTGATCTCGGCGCTCTCGCGCTCGACCGAGGTCGCGTTGGGGGCAAGCCTTCTCGTGTGGCTCGCGCTGGTCGCGCTCTTGGATCTGATGTTCCTCTCGGTCCTCATTCAGGGCCAGGTCGCGCCCGATGCGGTGATCGCGATCGCGCTGGCGAACCCGCTGCAAAGTTTCCGCACTGCCTCGATGATCCTCTTCGATCCGCAGCTGATCCTGCTTGGCCCGTCTTCCTATGTGATCCTCGATCACTTCGGGGTCATGGGCTATGTCGCCTGGGCGATGGCCTATCCGGCGGCGTTGGGCGGTGTGCTGGCGGCGATCGGCTACTGGCGTTTCACGCGCGGCGATCTGGTCTGAACACTGCGCCCAAAGCGGCCAAAGAAAACGGGCGCGGCATTCCCTGCCGCGCCCGTTTCGCCATGTCCCGTCTTACATCAGATCCAGAAGCCAGCTCAGCGTCGCATCGTCATCCCAGCGCGCCTCGGCCTCGACCTGCGCGATCACCCGGCCCTCGGCATTCAGAACGAGCGTCGTCGGCAGCGCCTCGACCCCGAGAACGGCGGCCAGATTCTCGCCATCCCCCAGCAGCGGATCGAACCGGCTGATGCCCACCTCGTCGAAATAGCGCCGCAACGCCGTCGCGCCCCGCCAGTCGAACCCCACCGGCACCACGCGCGCCGCGCCCAGCCGCGAGAGCCGCGCATCGAGGGCCGCCAGCGACGGCAACTCCCGCCGACAGGGCAGGCACCACGGCGCCCAAAGCGCCAGCACCGTCAGCCGCGCGCCGAAATCACCCAGCGCGACCTTGTTCCCACTCAGATCCCGGATCCGGAGCGGCAGCGCCGAGCGCCCCTTGGCGACCGGTCGCGCCAGCGTGGCGGCGGAGGGCGCAAACCCTGCCTCGGCCCAGGCCGGTCCTGTCAGCCCCAGCGCAAAAATCCCGCCGATCACGGCGCGTCGGCCTGGCCCCGTCATTGCGCGGCCCCGGGCGCGCCCGTGTCGAGCGGATTGGCGGCCGGCGCAGGCTTCGCCTCGAGCGTCGCCGTGATCCGCCGCGCCATATCCTCGACCGCGAACCCATGCGGAAAGCGCCGGATCAACCGCCCCTGCGGATCCATGAAGGCGATCGAGGCCGTGTGGTCGATCGAATAGCGTTCGGGGTGGCTGGGATCGGGGATGTTGTATTCATAGCGCGCGTTGAAGGCCTGAACCATGTGATCGGTATAGGCGCGCGGCCCGCGCAAGCCGACAAAGCGCTTGTCGAAATAGCTCAGATATTCCTGCATCAGCTTGGCGGTGTCGTGATCGGGATCGACGGTGACGAAGATCGGCGTGACCTGATCGGCGAGCGGCCCGAGCGCGTCCATCACCGCAGAGATCGTGGCGAGCGAAGTCGGGCAGACATCCGGGCAGCCGGTATAGCCGAAATAGATCAGCAGGTATTTGCCCTCGAAATCCTCGTTGGTCAGCGCGTTGCCATAGGCGTCTTCCATCATCCAGCGGCGCGGCTGCGCGTCGGGGCCATCCACCGGCTCGGCGCTATCGCCCGTTTCGGCGCGCGAGGGGCGCGCGAGCAGGCAGCAGGGCATGGCGGCGATCAGAAAGCGGCGGGAGAGCATGGCGAGACCTCGGGTTGGGTGCTGCCCGACCATAGGGCGCGCGCGCGCAGGCGCCTTGACTTTGGTCAGGGTGGCCGCCCGGCGCGGATGGCAGGAGGGGCGCAGGAGGCCCCCGATGATCGCATTTCTCTCCGTCTTTCTGCCCGTCGCGATGATGGTCCTGATGCTCACGCTCGGGCTGCGTTTGCCGCCGCACGAGATCGCCGCCGAAATCCGCGCCCCCCGGGCACTGGCGCTGGGGTTGGCCGCGCAGCTGATCGGGCTGCCGGCGCTGGCGCTGGCGATCGGGCGAATGCTGGATCTGCCCGTGCCGATCGCCGCGGGGCTGATGCTGGTCGCGGCATCGCCGGGGGGCGTCAGTTCGAATTACGCGGCGCGGCTGGCGGGGGGGCGGATCGGGCTCTCGGTCACGATGACGGCGGTCACCTCGCTGATCGCGCCGGTGACGCTGCCCGTCGTGCTGGGACTGGCCGGCGTCAGCCTGCCCGAGGGCACCGGGCTGTGGCGGATCTCGGTCGCGATGACCGGGGTGGCGCTGGTGCCGATGCTCGCCGGAATGGCGCTGGCGCGCCTTGCGCCGCGCGTGGCGGGCTGGCTGGCGCCCCGGCTCGATCCGCTGGCGAAGGGGCTGTTCCTTGCGATCGTGGTTGCGACCTTCGTGCAGAACCGCGCCGCCATCGGCGAGATCGCCTCTGCTGCGGGGCTCGCGGTCGCCGCTCTGGCGCTGGCGGGCCCCGTGCTGGGGGTGACGGTCGCGCGGGCGGGGCGGCTGGGCCGGGCACAGGTTCGCACGATCGCGATCGAATGCGCGCTGCAGAACGTCGCGATCGCGATCTTCGTGGCGAATGCGCTGCTGCAACGCCCGGATCTTTCGGCGGTGGGGCTGCTTTACGCATTGGCGATGAACGTCGTCGCGCTGGTGCTGATCGGTGCGGGCGGGCTTCGCCGTCCACGCGCCGCGCAGACGGAGTGAAGAGACCGGGGCGCCCGGTTCAGCCGCCCCTGCATGTCTTGGGCAGTCGCTGCGGTCTCACCGAGACGCGTTGCGGTTCGATGACACAGACAGTGTCTGTAGCGTTAGTTTAGCGCATTCTCGGGGGTTATTTTGGTTGCGGGAGCAGGATTTGAACCTGCGACCTTCAGGTTATGAGCCTGACGAGCTACCGGGCTGCTCCATCCCGCGACCGGGATCATGCGTTGCATGATCTATTTGCCCCGAGGGCTTATAGCT
>NZ_JBFXGV010000050.1:0-27116 GCF_050177655.1 Paenirhodobacter sp. | reverse complement strand
CAGCCGCTGCAGGACGGGCTCGCGCGGGCCATGGTCAAGAAGGGGATCACACTGGGCCAGGCCGGCGATCTTGCGGCCGCGCTAGAGACCAGCGACGCGCTCATCGCCCGCATCGGCAACAGCGACGCCCTCCCGCTGCAGGAACAGCTCGCGCGGGCCATGGTCTTTAAGGGGATCACACTGAGCCAGGCCGGCGATCCTGCGGCCGCGCTCGAGACCTACGACGCGCTTATCACCCGCTTCGGCGACAGCGACGCCCTGCCGCTGCAGGAACAGCTCGCGCGGGCCATCGTCAATAAGGGCGTCACACTGAGCCAGGCCGGCGATCCTGCGGCCGCGCTCGAGACCTACGACGCGCTCATCGCCCGCTTCGGTGACAGCGACGCCCTGCCGCTGCAGGAACAGCTCGCGCGGGCCATGGTCAATAAGGGGATCACACTGGGCCAGGCCGGCGATCTTGCGGCAGAGATCGAGACCTACGACGCGCTCATCGCCCGCTTCGGTGACAGCGACGCCCTGCCGCTACAGGAACAGGTTGCGGGGGCAAAGATCAGTCTGGCCAATTACCTGATCGACACCGGCACTGAGATGGACCGCACCGAATCGCTCTTAAAGAGCGTGACGGAAAGTCGCAAAGCCTTGGCTTACGGGAATTTGTTCTGGCTGTATGTTACGTCTGGAGCCTTTTCCAAGGCGCGAGAGACGTTGCTCCATCTCGAAGACATGCCACCCGAGGGACGTGCGTTGATGGATGCAGCGCTTGCTGTTCAGGCAGAGAATTTCGGAGACGCTACGAAGCATCTGGGCGAGGCCCTGCAAGGAGGCCTGGAGCAGAGGAGCTGGAATTTTACCGATGACCTGGAACGTTTGCTCCGCCTGGCCATCGCGGCTGGATTTGGCGAGCGTTTGGTCGACTGGTTCGAAGAGACTCGTCTGGCTGATCGTTATGCCCCGATCCATGCCGCGCTAAAGGCTGCCGTACATGGCGAGGAACGCTTGCTCGACGTGAATCCCGAAACCCGTCACGCTGCAGGCCTCATCCTGCCACGCTTGCTCCCTGTTTCAATGCCTCGGAAAGGCAAGTGACACTACTTGGATTTCTGAACACAGCTTGCATTAACGCCAAGCGCAGCGAGTGACGGGATTTTGCCTCATTGTCGTGCACTCAGATTTGGTGAAGTGTGTAGCGGAATATCCGCTTCCGTCCCAATGCCAAGGTGTGTTCGCTAATGCCGCGAACTTCCGCTTCCCGCCCGAAGCCGAACTTCATGCGCAGCGTCGCAAGAGTAGCGGGGCCCATGCTGGGCGATGTCCGAGACATAGCGTGACCCCTCTCGCCCCGCCGGAGAGCAAACATTTGTCACGCATCATAGAATGCGCGCGTTGACTTGCCCACGCAGGCTCGAGGCGCCTTTGAAAAGCGAAACGGCAGGGATTTCTCCCTGCCGTTCCACCTCCCGGTAAGTGATCCGGCGAACGCCGATCGGCTCAACGTGGAGCCATATCGCGCTCAGCCGCCTTACCGGGAATGCCCTTCACCGCCGTGGTGGTGAAAGCCTACTCCTGGATCCCATGCGGCAGTGCAAGCCGACGGTCCGGAGATCTCTCGGTGACGAGGCTCTGGAAGAACTCATGCCAGCCGAGGCTGGGATGCTCTTCCCGATGAGGCGCCTTGTGCACCCCGTGGGTCTTGCCCGAAGGCTTCTTTTCGGCAGCCATGGTTGGGCCCTCCGTAACATCCCGAAGAGAAGCTCCGGGAATCTCTGTGTTCTGGATGCGCGCGGCTCAACTGCGCGGCTTGGTCTTGCCGGGCGGTGCAGCGGGGGGCGTGCCGCCCGCGTCCCGTGCCATGCGCGCAGCGCGCAGGCTTGCGGTCAGATCCGCGCGCGAGTCCGCTTCTGTCTCGCGGATCAGCTTCACCGCGGCGTCGGTGCGCTCTTGCGCCGTGGTCGGCGCCTGAGCGATCTCGCGGAAGAGACCGCGGGTCTTGTCCTTGCGGGGCATGAAGCCTCCCTGGTCGTGCGATCCGGCCCTTGGGGGCCGGATCCGAGATCGACCCGATCAGGCGAGCGCCAGATTGCTGGCGGACTCGCGACCGTCGCGGCCGGTCTCGACCTCATAGGTGACGGCTTGCCCATCGTTGATCTGCGAGAGGCCGGCGCGCTCGACCGCAGAAATGTGAAGGAAGATGTCCTTCCCGCCGCTCTGCGGTTGGATGAAGCCGAAACCCTTGGTGCTGTTGAACCATTTCACGGTGCCATTGGCCATCGTGAGATCTCCTTTAATGAATACCGCCCGCAAAATGCGGCAGCCCGGCTCAGTCAATTCTAAAAGGCAGACTGAAGCCGACAAAGGAGACAGGTGCAGTTGGGAACAACGTAGCTCGTTCCTCCTATACAATTGCTGTGCATTTTGCAAGATAAAAGCCCCGCCTCTCCGATTTTCTGTGCCGGTGCGCACTAGATCGGCCCGTCCTTGCCTGTTCAGAAGACCTGATCGGTCCAGACCTCGAACCCCGTCAGCACATTCGCACCGAAGGAATGGATCAGCGGCACATCGGCGGCATCGCGCCCGCGGGCGACCAGCACGCGGCCGATGCGGGGGGTGTTGTTGCGCGGGTCGAACACCCACCAGCGCCCGTCAAGCCAGACCTCCATCCAGGCCGCGAAATCGCCCGGCGGATAGGGCGGCGGCATGCCGATATCGCCCAGATAGCCGGTGCAGTAGCGCGCGGGAATGTTCATGCAGCGGCAGAAGGCGATCGCCAGATGCGCATAGTCGCGGCACACGCCCTGCGCCTCGGCATAGGCCTGCGCCGCGCTGCGGGTCGCCCGCGCGGCGAGATAGTCGAAGCGGATATGGCCATGCACGAAATCGCAGATCGCCTGCACCCGCGCGTGGCCGGGCGGGGTATGCTCGAACAGCCGCCAGGCGGTGTCGGAAAGCACATCCGTCTCGCAGTAGCGGCTGCCCAGAAGAAAGCCGAGCACCTCGTCGGGCAGGGTCTCGACCGTTGCCTGACCGCCGTCCGCCGGGCGCGCATCGGGCAGGCCGCTGTCGCCGATCACCCCTTCGGTGCCGATGCTGAAATCGCCCGCGGGCGCGACGAGCCGCGTGCACCAGTTGCCGAATCCGTCGCGATAGGCGCTCAGCGGCACCGGCGGCCAGGTGCGCAGATGGTCTGGGAACTCCAGATCGCCCACGCGCGAGAAATGCACGTTCAGGAGCGCGATCATCGGGGTCGGTTGCGGCAGGCTCAGACTGAACCGGCAGCCGAGCCTGATCCGGATGCTATTGGCCTCCATCGCGGGCCTCGCCGATCTTGAGCAGGAAAACACCCCCGAGCGCGGCGGGGCTCATTTCGACTTGCGATCGAAACGGGACCAGGCCTTGCGCCGCTCGGCGCCCTCGGGCGCAAAGGAGGTGTCGAAGATCGACTTGCGCTCGGGCTTGGGCGCGGTGTCGGGGATCTTCGAGGTGGCGGCCTTGCGCGGCGCGGCTTCCGCCGGAAGGCGGGTTTCGGACTCGGGGGTTTTCATCTTTCGGCATCCTTTGTGGCAACACGTTCGATCTGGGTCTGATGACGCGTCGCACGGGCGGAGGGCGCCGTCGCGATCAGGCCTTCGGCCTGCAGGTCCGGGAGATCGGATGGGCCGGGCCAACTGCCCGGTTCCCCGATCGGCGCCACGGCGCCCGCGGAGGTCGGCGACCGACCCCGGGATGAACACTGCAGTTCCTCATGATATGGGGAGAGCCTGCCCGATTGCGAGCCCAAGTTCCGAAGAACCGGCGCAAAACCGGCACGCAAGGGCGCAAAAGGCCCGGCCGCATGATCCGGGCGGTCGGATTTTCAAAATAATCTCCTTTCGCGGGAAGGGGTTGCCGGATCCGGGCCAGGGGACCGCTTTATTTTCTCGCAATTCGTGGGGCGAGCCCCTATCTAGGGTCTGCATCTCTTCTCCTCGGACCCTGTTCCTTCCGGCTCAGCGACGATCTTGAGCTTTGCCCAGCCCCTGCATCCTGCGGGCGGCATATCGGAAAGGAACGCACGATGACCGATACGGGTCGCGTGAAACAGGTCGACCAGACCGCACCACGGCTCCGAACCGCAGTGGCGGTCGGCGGAAGCGATGGGCTCGTCCATGCCGCGGCATGCAGGCAAGCCGAACTTGCCACCGGGCACAGGTCACTTTGCGACGCTCGACCGCGCACATGACCACACCGGCCGGTTTCAGCGCCTGCGCATTGCGCAATCTGAGCCGATGCCACACAAATCAACCTGGCGCGATCGGTCCCGCGACCGAGGCGCCTTCCGTGAGAAGACCGTCGGCTTTGCCGAGTGCCCTCACGTTTTCCAAGAAAGACCAATACCTTGATCGAAATCTACTGGGGCGAACCCATGTCTCTCGTGATCTCGCCGGAAGGCGACGTCAAAAAGTTCAGCACGATCGAACAGGCGCAATACTGGCTGTGCAAGAAGTGGCCCGTCGCGGACGCGGCGCGCCAGCACGCGCTTGGCCGTCTCGAGGCCGCGATGGACTGTCTGGGCTCGGTCAGCGAGGCGCGCCAGGCCTTCCTGAATGCAGCCCGCAGCGCGGGCTTCGTTCCGCAAGGCCGCCCGGAGCTGCCCCTCGCCGCCTGACGGCGGTCAGGCCGCCCCCGACTGCAGGCGGACACTACGGAGCAAAGGGCCAAGGATGCTGATCGTCCGATCGAGACTTTTCGACGTGTTTTTCGGGCTCTGGACAGTGCTGCAGAGCCCGTTCATCCCGGCCCTTGCGCTGCTGCAACGCCCCGGCCTCACCCGCGCCGCGATCCGCTTCTGGACAAGCGGCGTGCTGGGCCTGTCGCACCGCATCCTCGGGCTGCGCCTGCGCGAGGAGGGTATCGAGAACAAGCATCTTGATGCGCCCTGCATCTATGTCTGCAACCACCAGTCCACCTGGGAAACCCTCGCGTTCAACCAGCTGGTCCCCGACATCTGCATTGTCGCCAAACAGGAACTGCACAAGATCCCGGTCTTCGGCTGGTTCCTGCGCCATGCGCCAATGATCCTGATCGACCGCAACGGCGGCGGCCGGGCAATGGCGGCGATGATCTCCGAGGCGCGGCAAGAGGTGGCGCGCGGCCGCTCGATCCTGATCTTTCCCGAGGGCACCCGCATTGGCGTGCATGAAGAACGCAAGTTCCAGCCCGGGCTGATCGCGCTTTACCGCAAGCTCGATCTGCCGGTGGTTCCGGTCGTCCACAACGCCGGGTGCTTCTGGGGCAAAGGCGCAAAGCGAGGCGGCACGATCGTCGTTTCCTACTTTCCACCGATCCCGCCCGGCCTACCGCCCGCCGCCGCGATGGCTCAGGTCGAGCAGTTGCTGAACGCCGAAAAGGGCCGCCTCGTCCCGGCCGAGATCTAGGGGCCTGCACTACTCGCCATCCTGCCCCCTCGCCAAGAAAGACCGATTTTACGCATCTGAAAATGCGTCTCGACTTTCCTCTGGGCCGTCGCGCCTTCTCGGAAAGGGAGTGAGGGAAACACCATTCAGATCATTCCGCCCGCGACCGACGGCGCGCTTTGGCTGCGATCAGCGGCAAGGTTCCCGTGGCTGGTTGCGGGGCAATGGCTTCGCTGCCGTGTGGCCAGGCAGCCCGGATGAGATGCGACCGCCTCGTCGCGCTGCTCTCTCCGCCTCGAGGCGAGCTTCTGGACGTTTTCAGTATGTGATCCGGTCTGTCCCCAATGTCGGAAGCGGATCGACAATTTTACACGGCTCCCCGTAAGTCATTGAAATCATGAATTGGTGCATCCTCGCAGATTACAGTCCAACATGTTGATCTCGAAAGGTAACGGCCATTCTCCCGGGATCGCCAGTGCCTGCGCGCCTCCGCCCTTTGTATCGGGTGCAATCGCGTCCTTCCCCTCGCCGCGCCGCCGCCCTATCACACCTCTCTCGAAGGGAGCCTGCCATGCGCGTTTTCATCAATGGGTTCGGTCGGATCGGGCGCTCGGTGCTGCGCGCGCTTTTGCAGGAGCGCGCCCGCGGCGGGCCGCGCTGGCCCGGGCTCGAGATCGTGGGCATCAACGACATCGCGACGCCCGAGATCTGCGCCTATCTCTTCGGCTTCGATTCCGTCTTCGGCCCCTGGCCGGGGGAGGTCAGCGCGCGCTCTGACGCGCTGGTGATCGACGGACGCGCGATCCCCTTCAGCCGCGCCCCCGATCTTTCGACGCTCGATCTCTCCGGCACCGATCTCGTGCTCGAATGCACCGGCCGCGCCGACAGCCGCGATTTCGCCGAACATGGCCTCGCCGCCGGGGCGGCCCGCGTGCTGATCTCCGGCCCCTCGCAGGCCGCCGATCTCACCGTGGTGCTCGGCGCGAACGAGGCGGAACTCGGCGATCAACCGATCGTCTCGAACGCGAGCTGCACCACCAACGCGATGGCGCCCTTGATGCGGCTGATCGACGAACATTGGGGCATCGTCACCGGCTCGATGACGACGGTGCATTGCTACACCGGCTCGCAGCCCACGGTCGATGCCCCGGCGGGCGATTTCGCCCGCTCCCGCGCCGCCGCGCTCTCGATGGTGCCGACGACGACCTCGGCCGGCCGCCTCGTCGATCGCGTGCTGCCGCATCTCGCGGGGCGGGTGATCGCGCAGGCGGTGCGGGTGCCGACCGCCTCGGTCTCGGCGATCGACCTTTCGGTGATCACCGAACGCCCGGCGACGGTCGCGGCGGTGAACGCCGCCTTCCACGCCGCCGGAGGGGTGATCGGCGTCACCGATCTGCCGCTCGTCTCCTCCGACCTGCGCGCGCGGCCCGAAAGCGTGGTGATGGCCACGCGCGAGACGCGGGTGACGGAGGGCGGGCTTCTGCGCGTCTTCGGCTGGTATGACAACGAATGGGGCTTTTCGAACCGGATGCTCGACCTCGCCTGCCGCATGGGCTGAGGGCTGGGCGGGGGCGCCGGGGCAAGCCCCGGCGCCCCCGCCCCCCGGCGACCCGAAGGGGCGCAAACCCTGCCTCGGCGCCCCGAAGGGGCGCAATGAAAAAGCCCCGCCAGTGGCGGGGCTTTCCTGTTTCCGGGGTGGCGTCGGCCTTAGCGACGGTCGCCCATGAACTGCAGCAGGAACATGAACAGGTTCAGGAAGTCGAGGTAGAGCTGCAGCGCGCCGATGATCGCGGCCTTGCCGAGGAAATCCTGATCGCTGTTCGCCAGCTGCAGATAGGTGTTCTTGATGTTCTGCGTGTCATAGGCGGTCAGCCCCGCGAAGATCAGCACACCCACCACCGAGATCGCGAATTGCAGCGCGCTCGAGGCGAGGAAGATGTTGACGAGCGAAGCGACGATCAGCCCGATCAGCCCCATCATCAGGAAGGAGCCCATCGCCGACAGGTTCTTCTTCGTGGTGTAGCCGTAAAGCGAAAGCCCCGCGAAGGCGATCGCGGTGACAAGGAAGGTCTGCGCGATCGAAATGCCGGTGTAGGCGGCAAAGATGAAGCTGATCGACAGGCCCATCAGCGCCGAATAGGCGAGGAACACCATCTGCGCGGTCGAGGTCGACATCTTGTTGATCATCGCGCCGAAGGCAAAGACCACGGCGAGCGGCGCCAGCATCACGATCCATTTCAGCCCCGAGCCGAAGATCGCGGCGACAAGCTGCGGGTTCGAGCCGACGCCGAAGGCCACCGCGCCGGTGATCAGCATCGCCACCGACATCAGCCCGTAGACCTTGTTCATATGCGTGCGCAGACCCTCGTCGATCAGCGCGGCGCGCGAGCCCGTTGCCGTGCTGCGCATCGTGTTGAAATCAGCCATTCATCCCTCCATCAATCCGTCGCGGCGCATTCCCGGCGCCGCAGTCTCGTCCGATATTGGGAAGCCCTTGCCCCAGTTCAAGGATTTCTCTCGGGAAATCGCGCCGCGATCGCGAAAACTTTCCCCATCGCGGCGCGCGCGGCCTCAATAGGGGCCGTGGCGGTCGAACCAGCCGGCGGGCGCATCCCAGACCGGCCGCTCCGCCTCGCGCCGCGCCGCCTCGACGTCGATGCCGGCATCGCGCATCAGCCGCGGGTCGAGGAACCCCAGCGCACGGCGGCTTTGCTGCAGCTCGCGCGCGCGCAGATAGGTCGCGACCCAGCCGAGCGGGCGGGCGAGGGGGCGAATGAAGGCAAGGGCGCGGATCATGGTCATCTCCTTTCGTGCGACTTGTGGCTGTTTCTTCACGAAAGGTGATACATCTTGACAGATACATAAGCATAACGAAAGATTGTGTCGGTTACCATCAAGGATCGTGATGATGCCTCGCAACCTCGACCTCGCCGCCCTGCGCGCGCTCCTCGTCGTGACCGAGACCGGCTCGGTCACCCGCGCGGCGGGGCTGCTCAACCTCACGCAATCCGCGGTCTCGATGCAGATCCGCCGGCTGGAGGAGGGGCTCGACCGCGCCCTCTTCACCCGCCGCGCGCGCCGGCTCGACCCCACCGCCGAGGGGCTCTGCCTCGCCACCTATGCGCGCCGGATGCTCACCCTCAACGACGAGGCCCTCGCCGCGATCGGCGTCACCGAGGAGCTCGAGGAGATCCGCCTCGGCGTGCCCCCCGACATCGTCGCGCCGCAGATCCCGGCGATCCTGCGGCTGATGGCGGTGCAGGCGCCGCGGCTGCGCATCGCGCTCACCACGATGGCCAGCCGCGAGCTGCGCGCGCGCCATGAGGCCGGCGATCTCGACCTGATCCTGACCACCGAAACCGCGCCCGGCCCCGGCGGCGAGGTGCTCGACGAGCGCCGCCTGACCTGGGTCGGCGCCCCCGGCCTGCGCGCCGAGCACGAACGCCCGCTGCGCATCGCCTTTGCCGAGGTCTGCGCCTTCCGCCCGATCGCGATCGCCGCGCTCGACGCCGCGGGCATCGCCTGGCGCAACGCGATGGAGGGCGACAGCGAGTCGGTGGTCGACGCCACCGTCGCCGCCGGGCTGGGCGTCTCGGTGCGGCTCGAGGGGTTTCAGAGCCACGGCTGCCTGCAGCTCGGCCCCGAGTCGGGCCTGCCCGAGCTCGGCCGCTCCTGCATCTGTCTCTATGACGGCGGCCGCGCGAAAGGCGCGATCGCCGATGCTCTGCGCAGCGAGATCGTGCGCGCCTATCGCCCCGCCGCAGCCGCGGCCTGAGGCGTCACCACGATCTTGCCGGTCGAGCGCCGCGCGCGCAGCATCTCGAGCGCCTCGGCCGTCTCGGCAAGCGGAAACTGCGCCGAGACATGCGGGCGCAGCCCGCCCTCGGCATACCAGGCGAAAAGCTGCGCCATCGAGCCCTTCAAAAGCTCGGGGTCGAGCTTCAGATAGCCGCCCCAGTAAAGCCCGTGGATTTCCAGGTTCTTCACCAGCGCATGGTTCAGTTTCAGCACCGGCTGTTCGCCGCCCGCGAAACCGATCACCAGGAACCGCCCGCCCGGTTTCAGCGCGCCATAGGCCGCCTCGCCCATCGCCCCGCCCACCGCGTCATAGACGACATCGACGCCGCCCTCGGCCTTCAGCGCGGCCTTGAGGTCCGGCGCCTCGGCGTCGATCAGCACCGTCGCGCCGGCCGCCTCCGCCACCGCGAGCTTCTCCGCCCCGCGCGCCACCGCGATCACCCGCGCCCCCATCCGCGCGCCGATCTCGACCGCGGTGAGGCCCACGCCCCCCGCCGCGCCAAGCACGACGAGCGTCTCGCCCGGGGCCAGCCGCGCCCGCGGCCCGAGCGCCACATGACTCGTGCCATAGGCGATCTGGAAGGCCGCCGCCTCGGCGAAGCTCATCGCTTCGGGCATCGGCGTGCAGCTCGCCTCGCGGAAATTCCCCGCCTCGGCCAGCCCGCCCTGACCCGAAAACACCGCAACCCGGGTGCCGGGCGGGGTGGTCGTGCCGGGCCCCGCCGCGGTCACCGTGCCCGCCGCCTCCATCCCCATCACGAAGGGAGCCGCCGGCGTGTCCTGATACTGCCCCTTCATCATCAGGAGATCGGCGAAATTGAGCCCGCAGGCGGCGATCTCCACCGTAAGCTCGCCCGGCCCGGGGGCGGGGGGCGGGGGCAGATCGGCCAGCCGGGGGCCGGTGTCGCGGGAGTCGAGAAGATAGGCGCGCATTCCGTGATCCTGTCGCTGTCGCCGGGGCGCGTCGCACCGGCCGGGGAGGCCAGTTTAGCCGCCCGCGCGGCCCGGAGCCAGCGCCGGCGGCACCGGGCGGGCGGCGAACCGGGCCCCAACCATGAGGTGAGTCGCTCTCCTGTTGACCGGCGAATCAATCCGCGCGCAGCTCTTGCAGCTTCGAAATCGTTTCCGTTGCGTCAGTTGCAAAATGCAATGCAACTTGCAAAACACGTGGAGCGTGAATTGCTGCGTTCGCATATATCCCGCACGCTTCGGTGCGAAAGCCGGGGCCGGCGCAGCCGATCGGGGCGCAGGGGCCGGAGATGACCTGTATTTTTAGACAGGTTGCGTGAATTGCCGCCAATTCGGAGAGTCGCCTCATGGTAGTTTGTACCATCCGTGGTTCCGAGGACGATTGAATGAAGCATCCCGTAGATGTCCATGTGGGCAAGCGTATCCGCCACCGTCGCTGGATGGTCGGTGTGACGCAGCAGCAACTTGCCGACAAGGTCGGTATCAAGTTCCAGCAGATCCAGAAGTATGAGACCGGGATGAACCGCGTCTCCGCTTCGCGGCTGTGGGACATCGCCGACGCGCTCGACGTGCCGGTGGCCTTCTTCTTCGAGGGCTTCGCCGGGGAGGAACAGCCGCAGCGCGAGACCGCCGGGGACATCTTCTCCGACAAGGAGGCGCTCGCCCTCGTGCGCTCCTACTACGCGATTCCCGAGGCGCAGCGCCGGCGCCTGTTCGAGCTCGCCAAGGTGCTCTCGACCGCGGCCTGACGGCATCCGGGGGCGGATCCGCCCCGATATCGGCCGCTCCGGCACGGATCGGCTTGACCTCGACCGGGGGGAGCGGCTACCGCTCCCCCCGTTCGTTTGCCCCGGCGCGACCGGGGCTCCGCCCAGGAGGCCGCGATGATCCCGATGCTATCCCCCGAAGCCGCGGCCGAGATCGCCGCCACCGCCGAGGCCCTGGCCGAGGCCGCCCGCGTCGAGACGCTGCGCCATTTCCGCCCGATGGGCGGGCTCGCGGCGGAGAACAAGCTCGCCTCCGGTTTCGATCCGGTCACCGTCGCCGACCGTGCCGCCGAGGCGGCGATGCGCGCGATCCTCGCCGAGCGCCGCCCCGAGGACGGCATCTGGGGCGAGGAATATGGCGCGAAACGCGGCACGTCGGGCCTGACCTGGGTGCTCGACCCGATCGACGGAACCCGCGGCTATCTCTCCGGCACGCCGACCTGGGGCGTGCTGATCGCGCTTTCGGAGGAGGGCGACGAAAAACCCGGCCGCCCGATCTACGGCGTGATCGACCAGCCCTATGTCGGCGAGCGCTTCACCGGCGGCCTCGGCACCGCGGCGATGACCGGCCCGCTCGGCCCCCATCCGCTCGCCACCCGCGCCGCGCGCCCGCTTTCCGAGGCGATCCTCTACTCGACCTTCCCCGAGGTCGGCACGCCGGAGGAAGGCGCCGCCTTCGCGCGCCTTTCGAAACAGGTGAAACTGACCCGCTTCGGCACCGATTGCTACGCCTATGCGCTGATCGCGGCGGGGCAGATCGACCTCGTGGTCGAGGCCGGCTTGCAACCCTACGATGTGGGCGCGCCGATCGCGGTGATCGAGGCGGCCGGCGGCATCGTCACCGACTGGCAGGGCGGCCCGGCCTATCGCGGCGGGCGTGTGCTCGCCGCCGCCAATCCGCAGATCCACGCCGCCGCGCTCGATGTGCTGAACGCCTAGGCGTTGCAGCGCGCAACGCCCCGGGCGCGGGGCCTTTCGCTTGCGCGGGCCGTCCCCGCTGCCGATAGTCGGGAAAACGGAAGGGGCAACATGCGCGAAACACTGATCCGGGGCGCCGCGGTCGTCGTCACGATGGACGGCACCCGGCGCGAGATCGCGGGCGGCGACGTGCTCATCCGCGAGGGCGCGATCGCGGCGGTGGGGCAGGGGCTTTCGAGCTCGGGCGAGGTGGTCGAGGCCCGCGGCTGCGTCGTCACCCCCGGCCTGATCAACACCCATCACCACCTCTACCAGACCCTCACCCGCGCGGTGCCGGGCGGGCAGGACGCGCTGCTTTTCGGCTGGCTCAAGACGCTCTACCCGATCTGGGCGAAGATGGGCCCGGAAGAAATCCGCGTCTCGGCGCAGATCGGCCTCGCCGAGCTCGCGCTCACCGGCTGCACCCTCTCCTCCGACCATCTCTACATGTATCCGAACGGCGCAAGGCTCGAGGACACGATCGACGCCGCCCGGCTCGTCGGGCTGCGCCTGCACGCGACGCGCGGCGCGATGTCGATCGGCGAAAGCGCGGGCGGCCTGCCTCCCGACAGCCTCGTCGAGCGCGAGGGGGATATCCTCGACGACTGCATCCGGGTGATCGACGCCTTCCACGATCCGCGCCCCGGCGCGATGATCCGCGTCGGCGTCGCGCCCTGTTCGCCCTTCTCGGTCTCCCGCGAGCTGATGCGCGACGCGGCGCTGCTCGCCCGCGACAAGGGGGTGATGCTGCACACCCATCTGGCCGAGAATGACGAGGATATCGCCTATTCGCTCGCGCAGTTCGGCTGCCGCCCCGGGCAATATGCCGAGGATCTGGGCTGGACCGGCGACGATGTCTGGCACGCCCATTGCGTGAAGCTCGATGGTTCGGAAATTGACCTTTTTGCCCGCACGCGCACCGGTGTCGCCCATTGTCCCTGTTCGAATTGTCGCCTCGGCTCCGGCATCGCGCCGGTCCGTACGATGCGCGACGCGGGGGTGAAGGTGGCGCTTGGGGTCGATGGCTCGGCCAGCAACGACGCCGGATCGCTGATTGCCGAGGCGCGGATGGCGATGCTGCTTCAGCGCGTGCAGAACGGGGCCGATGCGATGTCGGCGCGCGAGATGCTCGAGATCGCGACGCTGGGCGGCGCCGCCGTGCTCGGCCGCCCCGATCTGGGCAGTCTGGAACCCGGCAAGCGCGCCGATCTCGCGATCTGGGATGTCTCGGGGCTCGAGGCCGCCGGCGCCTGGGATCCGGTCGCGGCGCTGCTGCTGAGCGGTCCGCCGAAGGTGAAGCACCTCTTCGTCGAAGGGCGCCCGGTGGTGCGCGACGGCCAGATCGTGACCTTCGATCTGCCCCGCGCGATCGAGGTGCAGAACCGTCTCGCGCGGCGGCTGGCCGGGTAGGGGGCTCCGCCCCCGGCTGCGCCTCCCCCGGAGTATTTTCGCCAAGAAAAAGGATCAGGGGCGCGGCGTGATCACGCCCTTTTCCGTCACGATCAGGTCGAGCGGCTGGTCGGTCGGTTCGGTCGGCACCTCGGGCAATTCCTGCGCCGCGAAGGCAAAGCCGATCGCCGTGACCGGGCCGCGCGCGCGCAGCCGCTCAAGCGTGCGGTCGTAGAAACCGCCGCCATAGCCGAGCCGGAAGCCGCGCCGGTCGAAGGCGACGAGCGGCACGATCAGCACCCGCGGCACCACCTCCGCACCCTCCTCCGGCACCATCGCGCCGAAGGGCCCCTCGACCAGCCGCGCCTCGGGCGTCCAGCGCCGGAAGATCAGCGGTTGCGCCGGGCCGAGGATCACCGGCACGCCGACGGGGCCGGGATGCGCCGCCATCGCCGGGCGCGGGTCGATCTCGCTGCGGATCGGCAGATAACCCGAGAGCGCCGCGCCGCCGAACCGCCCAAGCGCCCCGGAAAGATGCTCGCAGGCCATCCCCTGACCCGCCGCAAAAGCCGCCTTGCGCGCCGCGAGCGCTTCTTTCCGGATAGCAGTTTTCGAACAATCGCTCACAGGAGCACCACCGTAGCCAGGCCGAGAAAGGCGAAAAATCCGATCATGTCGGTCAGCGTCGTCACGAATGTCCCCGAGGCGAGCGCCGGGTCCACGCCGAGCCTCTCGAGCGCCACCGGCACCACGATCCCGCCCAGCGCCGCGACCATCAGGTTGATGATGATCGCCGCCGCGATCACCAGGCCCAGCTCCGCCATCGAGAACCAGAGCGCCGCGACCGTGCCGAGCACCAGCGCGAAGATCAGCCCGTTGATCGCGCCGACCAGCGCCTCGCGCCGGATCACGCGCCAGACGTTGCTGTCGGTCAGGTTCTTCGTCGCGAGCGCCCTCACCGCCACCGTCAGCGTCTGCGTCCCCGCATTGCCGCCCATCGAGGCGACGATCGGCATCAGCACCGCAAGCGCGACGAGATGGCTGATCGAGCCCTGAAACAGGTTGATGACCCCCGCCGCCATCAGCGCCGTCGCAAGGTTCACCGCCAGCCACGGCAGTCGCTGCCGCGCCGTCTCGATCACCGTATCCGAGATCGAACTCTCGTCGCCCACACCGGCGAGGCGCAGGATGTCTTCTTCGTGCTCGTCGTCGAGAACCGCCATCGCGTCGTCGATCGTGATCACGCCGACAAGCCGGTCGTCGTCGTCGACCACCGGCGCCGAAATCAGGTGATACTGGTTGAAGGCATAGGCGACGTCGCTCTCCTCCTGCCGCGCCGAGATCGTGCGGAAACTGTCCTCGCAGATCTCGCGCAGCGCCACCGCCCGCTTCGTCGCCAGAAGCTTGCCAAGCGTGACATAGCCGACCGGATGATGCCCCGGATCGACCAGCACGACGTGATAGAACTGATCGGGCAATTCGTCGTCGCGGCGCAAAAAGTCGATCGTCTCGCCCACCGTCCAGTGCTCGGGCGCGGTCACCACTTCGCGCTGCATCAGACGGCCCGCCGAATATTCCGGCCAGGTCAGCGACTGCTCGACCGCGGCGCGATCGCTCTCGTCCAGCGCGCCGAGGATCTCTTGCTGCTGCGGCGCCTCGAGATCCTCGATCAGGTCGACGACGTCGTCCGAATCAAGCTCGCGCACCGCCTCGGCAAGCACATCCGCCGGCAGCGCCCCGATCACCTCCTCACGGATCGATTCGTCGAGTTCGGAAAGCACCTCGCCGTCGATCTCGCGGCCCCAGAGCCGCAGGATCTCGCGCCGCTCCGCACCCGAGACCTGTTCCAGAAGGTCGGCGATATCGGCAGGGTGCAGCGGTTCGAGCCGCTCGGCGAGGCGCGCGGCATCGCCGGCTTCGGCGGCCTCGAGGATCGCGTCCACGGTCTCGTGGTCGAGACCGTAATCCTCTTCCTCCCGCTCGATCTCCTCTGCCCGCTCTTCCGCCATGCCGTCCCCTTCGCAAACTGGCGCCACCTTAGCCCGGGGCGGCGCGAAGGGCGAGGGGCGGGCGTGAAATTCTGCCGACAAATGCGGCAGATGCCCAAGGCGGCGGCGCCCGCCGCGGGCGCCCGATTGCCCTTGCCCGGGTGCCGGCCTAGCATGGCGCCAAACGGAGGGCGCGCGATGGTCGAACTGCTGCTGGGTCAGGTGATCCGCTTCGAGGGCGAGGTGATGGAGGAGGGGCCGGGCGCGGTGCGCCATGAGCCCGCCGGCGCCGTCGCGCTCGAGGGCGGGCGCATCCTCGCGACCGGCCCCGCCGCCGATCTGATCGCCACCTACCCGCAGGCGCGCCGCACCGATCTCGGCCGCGCGCTCTTGCTGCCCGGCTTCATCGACGCCCATGTCCACTACCCGCAGACGCCGATGATCGCGAGCTGGGGCAAGCGGCTGATCGACTGGCTCAACAGCTACACTTTCCCGACCGAAAGCGCCTTCGGCGACCCCGCCCATGCCAGCAAGATCGCGGAAAGCTATCTCGACCTCGCGATCGCGCATGGCACCACCTCGATGTGCTCCTATTGCACGATCCATCCCGCCTCGGTCGACGCCTTCTTCACCGGGGCCGAGGCGCGGGGGATGCGCGCGCTCGCCGGCAAGACCTGCATGGACCGCGACACCGCCCCCACCTTCCTGCGCGACACCGCGCAGGCGGCCTATGACGAGAGCAAGGCGCTGCTCGGCCGCTGGCACGGGCGCGGGCGGCTTTCCTACGTCATCACCCCGCGCTTCTCGCCGACCTCGACGCCGGAACAACTCCGCGCGCTCGGCGCGCTCTGGGCGGAACACCCCGATTGCCTGATGCAGACCCATCTGAGCGAACAGGTCGATGAGATCGCCTGGGTGAAATCGCTCTATCCGCAGGCGCGCGACTATCTCGACACTTACGAGGCTTACGGCCTGCTCGGCCCGAATGGCGTCTACGGCCATGCGATCCATCTCGAGCCGCGCGAGATCGTGCGGCTGCGCGACGTCGGCGCCGCGATCGCCCATTGCCCGACCTCGAACACTTTCATCGGCTCGGGGCTTTTCGACATGGCCGGCATCGCCGCGGCGGGGATCCGCGTGGGCCTCGCCACCGACACCGGCGGCGGGTCGAGCTTTTCGATGCTGCGCACCATGGCCGCGGCCTATGAGATCGCGCAGCTGCGCCACCACCCGCTCCACCCGGCGAAGCTGATCTGGCTCGCCACCCAGGGCGCGGCGCGCACCCTGCGCATCGACCACGCGGTGGGCAACCTCGCCCCGGGGATGGAGGCGGACCTCGTCGCGCTCGATCTCGCCTCGACGCCGGTGATCGCGCAGCGCGCGGCCCGCGCCGAAAGCCTCTGGGAAGAGCTCTTCCCCACGATCATGATGGGCGACGATCGTGCCGTTTCCGGCGTCTGGGTGGGCGGCAAACGCCTGAAATGAGGGCGTTTCGCGCCACCCACCCCCCGCGTCGCCGCGTCGCTCTGGCGACTCTGCGCGCGATGACCTAAGGCAGGGCGATCAACCGACCTGCGAGGAAACCATGTCCTATTTCCCGAAATGGCGCCCGGCGACGGGTGCCGTGGTGATGCCTGACGAGCGGCTGCCGGCCACGACCTCGCTCGCGATGGGGGTGCAGCACCTGCTCGCGATGTCCGGCTCGACGATCGTCGCGCCGATCCTGATGGGCTTCGATCCGAATGTCGCGGTGTTCTTCTCCGGCATCGGCACGCTTCTCTTCTTCATCGTCACCGCCGGCCGGGTGCCAAGCTACCTCGGCTCCTCCTTCGCCTTCATCGCGGTGGTGCTCGCCGTCACCGGCCAGCCCGGCGCGACGATCGGCCATGCACTCGGCGGCATCGTGATCTGCGGCGCGATCTACGCGCTGATCGGCCTTCTGGTGATGGCGATCGGCGTGGGTTGGGTCGAGAAGCTGATGCCCCCCGTCGTTACCGGTACGATCGGCATGTCGATCGGGCTCAACCTCGCGCCGGTCGCGGTGAACCAGCTCAACGCCTTCGGTAATCCGACCGCCGGGCATCTGACGATCGCGCTTCTGACCGTGCTCTTCATGGCGCTGATCTCGAGCTACGGGCCGCGCGCCACCCGCCGCGTCTCGGTGCTGCTGGCGCTGGCGCTTGGCTACCTGCTCGTGCTCCTGCTCGGCAACGGTCTCGGCCTCGTGCCGGGGATCGAATTCGCCAAGGTGGGCGAGGCCGCCTGGTTCGGCCTGCCGAAATTCGTCGCGCCCGAGTTCCACTGGTCCGCGGTGACCCTGATCGCCCCGGTCGCGATCGTGCTCGTTGCCGAAAACCTCGGCCATATCAAGGCGCTGGGCGCGATCACCGGGCAGAACATGGATGGCTATATCGGCCGCGGTTTCCTCGCCGACGGGCTTGCCACCGTGGTCGCCGGTTCGGGCGGCGGCACGGGTGTGACCACCTATGCCGAGAACATCGGCGTGATGGCGATGACCAAGGTCTATTCGACCCTTGTCTTCGTGATCGCCGCCTGCGTCGCGATCCTGCTTGGCCTTTCGCCGAAATTCGGCGCGCTTTTGCAGACGATCCCGGCGCCGGTGCTCGCCGGTCTCTCGGTCTCGGTCTTCGGGCTGATCGCCTCGGCGATGGCGCGGATCTGGATCGAGGCGAAGGTCGATTTCGCCGATCCGCGCAACCTCTTCACCGCGGGTGTGGCGCTGATCTTCGGCGCGGGCGACTTCACGCTGCGCATCGGCGATTTCGCGCTGGGCGGCATCGGCACCTCGACGCTTGCCGCGCTGGTGCTCTATCAGCTGCTCGGGCTTGGCCGGAAGGCGGGCTGAGCGCAAACCGCTCCCGGAACCCCCATTTGAGGGGTTTCGGGGCCGAATCCGGGCAAAAATCATTGCCCTTTCGCGCCTGCGGCCCTATGGGAGGCGCATGAAAATACTCTTTCTGGGCGATGTGATGGGGCGCGGGGGACGGGCGGCGATTGCCGAACGCCTGCCGAAACTGCGCGAAGACTGGGGCCTCGATTTCGTCGTGGTGAACGGCGAGAACGCCTCGGGCGGCATGGGCCTCACCGGCGATCACGCGAAACTCATTCTGGCGGCGGGCGCCGATGTCGTCACGCTCGGCGATCACGCCTTCGACCAGAAGGACATGCTGCGCTTCATCGAAAGCGAGCCGCGGGTGATCCGCCCGCTCAACTACGCCAAGGACGCCCCGGGCAAGGGCGCGCGGCTCTTCGAGGACCGCCGCGGCCGCAAGGTGCTCGTCACCCAGGTGCTGGGTCAGGTCTTCATGAAACGCGCCTTCGACGATCCGTTCTCGGCGATGGACGCGGTGCTGCGCACCCACCCGCTCGGCGGTCTCGCGCAGGCGATCGTGGTCGACGTGCATTGCGAGGCGACCTCGGAAAAGATGGCGATGGGTCATTTCTGCGACGGCCGCGCCAGCCTCGTCGTCGGCACCCATACCCATGTGCCCACCGGCGACGCGATGATCCTGACCGGCGGCACCGCCTATCTGAGCGACGCCGGCATGTGCGGCGACTACAATTCGGTGATCGGCATGGACAAGGCCGAGCCGATGCGCCGCTTCGTCACCGGCATGGCACGCGAGAAATTCGCCCCCGCGATGGGCGAGGCGACGCTCTCGGGCGTCTATATCGAGACCGAGGATCGCACCGGCCGCGCCACCCGCGTGGTGCCGGTGCGCGTCGGAGGGCGGTTGCTGCCCTCCGCCCCGGTGTGATCGGAGCGCTGCCCGGGAATGCGGCAAATCCCTGCAGGGGCGGCATTTTTACGCCAAGGCCACGGTTGGGCGCTTGTCAGGCGCCGGGCCGCGGGTAGTATCGCGACAAGAAACAGGTTCAGGGGCGGCAGGTGATCGATCTCGGGCTCTCTCAGGCCGCTCAGGCCTATGTCACTCTCGCCATCGTCCTGATCATGTTCGTGCTTTTCATGCGCGAGACCTTCGCGACCGAAGTGGTCGCGATCGGCGGCGCGGCGCTGGTTCTGCTCCTCGGCATCGTCTCCTACAAGGACGCGACCGCGGTGCTCTCGAATTCGGCGCCCTGGACGATCGTGATGATGTTCCTCCTGATGGGCGGGCTCGTGCGCACCGGCGCGCTCGACTGGCTCACCCGCCAGGCCGAGCGCCATATCGACGACCGTCCGGTGATCGCGGTGATCGCGATCTTCGCCGCGATCGCCGCCGCCTCGGCCTTCCTCAACAACACCCCCGTCGTCGTGCTGATGATGCCGGTGATGATGACGCTCGCGCGCCGGCTCAAGATCTCGCCCTCGAAACTGCTGATCCCGCTCAGCTATGCCGCGATTCTCGGCGGCACCGTCACGCTGATCGGCACCTCGACCAACCTGCTCGTCGACGGCGTCGCCCGCGACAAGGGCATGACCCCCTTCACCATGTTCGAGATTTCCGGCTTCGGCCTCGTGCAGGTGATGATCGGCGGGCTTTACATGGCGCTGATCGGGCGGCGCATCCTGCCCGATCGCACCTCGATGGGCGCGCTTCTGGGCGACCGCCGCCGGCTGAAGTTCTTCACCGAGGTGGCGCTGCCCGAGGGCTCGGGCCTGATCGGCCATCCGGTGCTCGAGGTCGACCTCTTCAAGCGCGAGGGGATGCGGGTGATCGACGTGTTGCGCGGCGATGCCTCGCTGCGCCGCGACCTGCCGAACGCCGTGCTCGCCGCCGGTGACCGCGTCGTCCTGCGCACCGAGATGGCCGAGCTGATGAGCCTGCAGCAGAATTCCGACCTGCGCATGGTCGACAAGCTGTCCTCGGTGCAGACCGAGACCGTCGAGGTGCTGATCTCGCCCGGCTGCCGGATGATCGGCCGCAGCCTGGGCGAGCTGCGCCTGCGCCGCCGCTATGGCGTCTATGTGCTCGCCGCGCATCGCCGCAACCAGAACATCGGCCGCCAGCTCGACGATCTCGTCGTCGTGGTGGGCGACACGCTGCTTCTCGAAGGCGCGCCCGAGGACATCGCGCGCCTCGCCGCCGACATGGACCTCGTCGATGTCTCGAAGCCGACGGCGCGCGCCTTCCGGCGCAACCGCGTCTGGATCGCGGTCGGCGCGATGGCCGCGGTGGTGGTGCTCTCGGCCTTCGACGTGGCGCCGATCCTGATGCTTTCGATGCTCGCCGTCGCGGTGATCCTGCTTGCCCGCGCGGTCGACCCGGACGAGGCCTTCTCCTTCGTCGAGGGGCGTCTGCTCGCGCTGATCTTCGCGATGCTCGTCGTCGGTGTCGCGCTCGACAATTCCGGCGCGGTGCAGATCATCGTCGATCTCGTTTCACCGCATCTGCAGGGGCTGCCGCCGCATCTGACGCTGCTCGCGGTCTATGCGCTCGGCTCCTTCCTGACCGAGGTCGTCTCGAACAACGCCGTCGCCGTGATCCTGACCCCGATCGCGATCCAGCTCGGCCATTCGCTCGGCCTCGATCCGCGCCCGCTGGTCGTCGCGGTGATGTTCTCCGCCTCCGCCTCCTTCGCGACGCCGATCGGCTATCAGACCAATACGCTGGTCTATGGCCCTGGCGGTTACCGTTTCTCCGACTATCTGAAGGTGGGTGCGCCGCTCAACGTGATCCTCGCGCTCACCGCCACCTTCATCATTCCCTTCTTCTGGCCGCTTCAGGGGTAATCCATGCGCCTCCTCCTTTCCGCCCTCGCGCCGCTCGCGTTGCTTTCCGCCTGCATGGCGCCCGCCGCGCCCGGCAATCCCGACCGGGTGAGCCTGCATGGCGACACGCTCGCCGTGCATCTTTACGGCGGCGAAAGCTGCACCGCCGATATCAAGGCCGCGCCCTCGGGGCGGCTTGCCGGCTGCGCCGGCCCGCTCGACTACGCGGTCGAGGTGAAGCACCCGACCTGGGTCAAGGGCGCCGAGCAGATCCTCGAACCCTATGCCACGATCACGCTGACCCGTCCCTCCGACGGGCGGCGCTGGGTCTGGCAGACGCCGCAGCCTCCGGGGGTCGGCCGTGACGGTATCTCGGGCGGCGGCGTGAAGCTCAACTGAGCCGCCCGGCTTGCCCTGCGCCCGGCCTCTGGCTATAGAGGCCGGGATTTCAAGGATTCCGACGGAGACGGGCATGGCAGGCCATTCCAAATGGGCGAACATCCAGCACCGCAAGGGCAAGCAGGATGCGATCCGCTCGAAGATGTTCTCGAAACTGGCGAAGGAAATCACCGTCGCCGCGAAGATGGGTGACCCGGACCCGGACAAGAACCCGCGTCTGCGTCTCGCCGTGAAGGCGGCGAAGGCCCAGTCGATGCCGAAGGACGTGATCGACCGCGCGATCAAGAAGTCGCAGATGGGCGACGCGGCCGACTACACCGAGATCCGCTACGAGGGCTACGGCCCGAACGGCATCGCGATCATCGTCGAGGCGCTGACCGACAACCTCAACCGCACCGCCTCGAACGTGCGCAGCTATTTCACCAAGGCGGGCGGCAACCTCGGCCAGACCGGCTCGGTCAGCCACGGGTTCGACCGTCTGGGCGAGATTTCCTATCCCGCCGATGTGGCCGATGCCGACACGGTGATGATGGCCGCGCTCGAGGCCGGGGCCGATGACGTCGAAAGCGACGAAGAGGGCCACTGGATCTATTGCCAGGTCGAGAACCTCGGCGAAGTCGCGGACGCGCTGGAAAAGGCGCTTGGCGAATCGACCGAGGCGAAGCTGATCTGGAAGCCGCAGGTCTCGACCGAGGTCGACCTCGAGACCGCGCAGAAGCTGATGAAGCTGATCGACACGCTCGAGGAAGACGACGACGTGCAGACGGTGACGCATAACTTCGACGTCCCCGAGGACGTGGCCGCGCAGCTCTGAGCGCGCGCGCAGAAGGAACGACCGGCCCGGCGGCAGCGTCGGGCCGTGAGTATTTCTGCCAAGAAAAAAACCCATTGCTTTTTCTTGGTTCAAATACTCGAATCCCACAGTCAGGGCCGGGAGGCACGCATGGACTATTCGAAATCGGGCGGGGCGAAGATCGGCAAGAACGCGCCGCCGCATGCCGAGCACAACGCCAAGGGCTCGCGCAAGAACCCCTTCGGCGGCAAGGACGACAAATCGGCGCTGCTCGCGCGGATGAAGGCGGCGGCCGCGAAGAAGGACGCCGAACCGCAGGGCTGATCAGACCTGCAGCAAGACCCGCCGCGCGGCCTCGCGGATCGCCTTCGTCAGCGGTGCGAGGGGCGTGCGCAGCCGCCGCGCGCTTTGCCAGTAAAGCGGCACTTCGAGCGGCTCGGGGCGGAGCGGCATCAGCCGCCCGGCCATGATCGCCGCGCGGGCGAGGGGTTCTGGGTTCATCCCCCAGCCAAGGCCCAGCTCGGCCGCCGTGACGAAGGCGGTCGAGGAGGCGATCCGATGCGCCCGCAGCGCCGGGCTTTGCCCGGTGACCTGCCGCACCCAATCCGATTGCAACGCATCCTTCGCGTCGAAGACGAGCGCGGGCGCGGCGGCGAGCGCCTCGGCGGTGACGCCGCCCGCGAAATGCTGCCTGATAAAACCGGGCGACGCGGTGGCGAGATAGCGCAGCGAGCCAAGCCGCACCACGTCGCAGCCGGGCACCGCGCGCGCGGTCGCGGTCACCGCGCCCACCACCTCGCCGCGCCGCAGTCCCTCCGCCGAAAACGCCTGATCGTCGATCACCAGATCGAAAAGCCGGTCGGGCACGGCCGCCAGCGCCCAGGTCGCGAGGCTGTCGGCATTGACCGCGATGCGCAGCACCGGCGGCGCCTCGGGCGCGGTGATCCCGGCCTCGAGCAGTGCGACCTCCTCGAGGTGACGCGCGAGCCGCAGCCCCTCCGCCGTGCCGGTGCAGGGCGCGCCGCGGATCACCAGCACCGCGCCGATCCGCTCCTCGAGCGCCTTCACCCGCTGCGACACCGCGGACGGCGTCACGCGCAGCCGCGCCGCCGCCGCCTCGAAGGAGCCGGTGGTGAGCACGGCGGCAAGCGCCTCGAGCGCGGCATAGTCGAACATTAGCCAGCCTTAATTTGGATTATGCAAATTAAATAGCACTTCCGAGCCGCCCGGGCTAGTCAGGCGCCACCCGGAGGTTCAAATGTCCCCATCCCTCACCGCCGCGCTCGCAGGTTTCAAACTCGGCCTTGGCCTCATCGTCGCGATCGGGGCGCAGAACGCCTTCGTGCTGCGCCAGGGGATCCGGCGCGAGCATGTCTTCGCCGTGGCGCTTTTCTGCGCGCTCTCCGATGCGGTGCTGATCGCGCTTGGCGTCTCGGGCATGGGGGCGCTCGCGCGGCTCGCGCCCTGGGCGGGCGAAGTGCTGCGCTGGGGCGGTGTCGCTTTCCTCAGCTGGTATGCGGCGCGCGCCGCGCGCGCGGCCTGGCGCGGCGGCGAAGCGCTCGCGGCGGGGCAGGGCGCGGCGGTGAGCCTGCGCGCGGTGATGGCCACCGTCGCGGCGCTGACCTGGGCGAACCCGCATGTCTGGCTCGATACCGTCGTGCTGCTCGGCGCGGTCTCGGCGCAGTTCCCGGGCGCGGGGCTCGCCTTCGGCGTGGGCGCGGCCACGGCCTCCTTCGCCTTCTTCTTCGCGCTGGCCTATGGCGCAAGGCTGCTCGCGCCGCTTTTCGCGCGGCCGGGCGCCTGGCGCCTCCTCGACGCGCTGGTCGCCCTGATCATGGCCTCGGTCGCCGCGCGGCTCGCGCTCGGCGCGGTGTAACCCTTACAACTCCGCCCTTGCGGCGGCGCGGCGCTGCGGCGACAAGAGGGGCATGCGCGCGAAAACCCCGATCCCCGTCGAAGGCCTGGATCGCCCCGTTCAGGGCGTGCTCTGGATGCTTGCGATGACGCTGAGCTTCACCGCGGTGAACGTGATCGTGCATTGGCTCGGCTCCGATCTGCCGGCGGCGCAGACCTCCTTCATCCGCTTCCTCTGGGGCTGGATCTTCGTCGCCCCGGCGCTCTGGAAGATCACGCAGAGCCGGTTCGCGCCGCGGATCTGGGCGCTTTTCGGGCTGCGCGGGGTGCTGCAGGGGATCGCGGTGCTGATGTGGTTCTTCGCGATGGCGCGGATCCCGATCGCCGATGTGACCGCGATCGGCTATCTCAACCCGATCGTGGTGACGATCGGCGGTGCGCTGCTTCTGGGCGAGGGCTTCGCCTGGCGGCGCGGCCTTGCGATCGGGATCGCGGTGATCGGCGCGCTGGTGATCCTGCGCCCCGGCGTGCGCGAGATCATGCCCGGCCATGTCGCCCAGCTCGGCGCGGCGCTTTTCTTCGGCATTTCCTATCTGGTGATGAAGCGGCTTTCCGGCCTTGCTCCGGCAAGCGTGATCGTCGCGATGATGACCGTCGTCGTCACCCTTTTCCTTGCGCCCTTCGCCTGGCTCGTCTGGAAGCCGATGACGCTTTCGGAAAACCTCTGGCTCGCGGCGACCGCGCTTTTCGCCACGCTCGGCCATTACTGCATGACCCGCGCCTTCGCCTGCGCGCCGCTGACGGTGACCCAGCCGGTGGTGTTCTTGCAGCTGGTCTGGGCCTCGACCGCGGGCTTCCTGCTTTTTGGCGAGGCGGTCGATCCCTGGGTCATCCTCGGCGGCGCGATGATCATCGGCGCGATCAGCTACATGACCTGGCGCGAGGCGCAGATCAAACGCCGCGCCACGCCGGCACCGGTCGAGACAAAGGTCTAGGGCCTCCGGCGGGGATATTTCCGCTCTGTAGAAGGGCGTTTCTATAGAGGAAAAATATCCCCGCCGGAGGCTCCGCGCTCAGCCACCCGCGGCGTGGCGGGGGTCGATGAGCTTTGCGATCACGCCCTCGCGGGTGATCCGGCGCCCGCCCGTCAGTACGACGGAAGGCTGGGCGCAGAGCAGCTCCATCACCTCTTTCACCGGCATCTCGGGGTCGATCTGCGGGCCGAGCGCCTCACCGGGTTCGGCCAGATCGGCGGCGGTGAGCACGCCGAGCGGGTTCATGTGGGCGACGAAATCGGCGACGTAATCGTCGACCGGATTGGCGATGATCTCGCGCGCGGTGCCGAGCTGGACGATGCGGCCGCCCTCCATCAGCGCGATCCGGTTGCCGAGCTTGAAGGCCTCGTCGAGGTCGTGGCTGACGAAGATGATCGTGCGCTTCAGCTTCGCCTGCAGGTCGAGGAGCTCGTCCTGCAGCTTCGCGCGAATGAGTGGGTCGAGCGCGGAGAAGGGCTCGTCCATGAGCAGGATCGGCGCCTCGGTCGCGAAGGCGCGGGCGAGGCCGACGCGCTGCTGCATGCCGCCCGACAGCTCGCCCACCTTGCGTTCGGCCCAGTTCGAGAGGCCGACGAGTTCGAGCTGCGCATCGACGCGGGCGCGCCGCTCGGCCGGTTTCATCCCCGCGAGTTCGAGGCCGAGGCCGACGTTCTCGCGCACCGTGCGCCAGGGCAGCAGGCCGAATTGCTGGAACACCATCGCGACCCGGCTGAGCCGCAGCCGGCGCAGCGTGGCGGCATCGGCATGGGTGACCGAGGTGAGCGCGTTGTCGGCGTCGAGGATGCGCACCTCGCCGCGGCAGACCGGGTTCAGCGCGTTCACCGCGCGCAGAAGCGTCGACTTGCCCGAGCCGGAGAGGCCCATCAGCACCAGGATCTCGCCCTCGGCCACGCTCAGCGAGCAGTCATGCACGCCGAGCACCTGGCCGGTCTCGCGCTGGATCTCGGCACGGGAGCGGCCCGCGTCCATCAGCGGCAGGGCGCGGTCGGGGCTGTCCCCGAAGACGATCGAGACCTTGTCGAATTCGACGGCGATACGGCTCATTTGCGGCCCTCCCGGCGCAGCATGCGGTCGAGGATGATCGCCACGATGACGATCACGAAGCCCGATTCGAAGCCGAGCGCGGTGTTGACGGAGTTCAGCGCGCGCACCACCGGCACGCCAAGGCCATTGGCGCCGACGAGGGCGGCGATCACCACCATGCTCAGCGAAAGCATGATCGTCTGGTTCAGCCCGGCCATGATCTGCGGCGTGGCCCAGGGCAGTTCCACCCGCCAGAGCACCTGGCGCGGCGTGGCGCCGAAGGAACGGGCCGCCTCGAGCAGCGATTCGGGGGTGGAGGCGACGCCGAGATGGGTGAGGCGGATCGGCGCCGGCAGCACGAAGATCACCGTCGCGATCAGCCCGGGCACCATGCCGATGCCGAAGAACACGATCGCCGGGATCAGATAGACGAAGGTCGGCAGCGTCTGCATCAGGTCGAGCACCGGCTGCAGCGCCGCGAAAAGGCGCGGGCGATGCGCGGTGGCGATGCCGATCGGCACGCCGACGGCCATGCACACGACGCAGGCCGAAAGCACCAGCGTCAGGCTTTCCATCGTCGCCTTCCAGTAGCCCTGGTTGAGGATGAAGAGGAAGCCCGCGAGCACGAGGAGCGCGGTCTGCCATTTGCGCTGCAGCGCGTAGGTGATCGCGACGAAGACGGCGACGATCACCAGCGGATGCGGCGTTTCGAGCACGAAGAGGATGCCGTCGATCAGCGCCTGCATCGCGGCGGCGAGCGCGTCGAAGAAGCCGCCGGCATTGTCCTTGAGCCAGTCGAAGACGATCTTCGCCGTCTTGCCGACCGGTAGTTTGTTGGCGGTAAGCCAATCCATCGCGTGATCTCCCTTGACCGCGAGTGGAAATTGCCCCTCCGCGAACGGAGGGGCCTGAGGGGGCGGGCTTACTTCAGCGCGGCCTGCACCGCGGCGAGCGCATCGCCGCCGTCCTTCGTCGTCACGCCCTCGAGCCAGGGGGTGACGGTGTCGGGGTTGGCGGTGAGCCATGCCTTCGCGGCCGCCATCGGCTCTTCGCCGTCATC
>NZ_JBFXGV010000049.1:0-28533 GCF_050177655.1 Paenirhodobacter sp. | reverse complement strand
GGTCGTCGTATTGATCCGACAGGATCCGCTCGCCATCCCCCTTCGGATCCTCATATTGCTTCGTGCGCAGCGACCAGAGGAAGGCGACGAGGCCGAAGCCACCGAGGAAGAGCGAGATCGGGATCAGGTAGGTCAGGACGGACATCGGAAAGCCTCACTTCAGCCGCAGCGAATTGAGCGACACCGTAATCGAGGAGAAGGACATCGCCAAGGCCGCGGCGAGCGGCGTGGCAAAGCCCAGAAGCGCGATCGGCACCGCGATCATGTTGTAAACCGCGGAGATGCCGAAGTTCTGCTTGATCCGCGCGCGCGCCTGCACCGCGATGCGGGCGGCATCGGCAACCGGGGCGAGATCCTGCCCGAGGAGCACGATATCCGAGGCGGTGCGCGCCGCATCGAGCGCCGAGGCGGGCGAGATCGAGACATGCGCGGCGGCAAGCGCGGCGGTGTCGTTCAGCCCGTCGCCCACCATCAGCACATGCGCCCCCTGCCCGCGCAGCTCGGCCACGAGCGCTGCCTTTTCCGCGGGCAGCGCACCGGCGCGCCATTCGGTGATGCCCAGGCGCTGCGCGAGTTCGGCCACCGCCGCCTCGACATCGCCCGAGACGAGCAGCACATGTTTGCCCTGCTCGCGCAGCGCCGCGACCGCTTCGGCGGCGCCGGGGCGCAGATGGTCGGCGAAGGTGATCGTGACCGGGGCAGCCGTGCCGATGCGCAGATGCGTCGCGGTCACCGCGCCCGGCGCGGCACCGACCCAATCGGCGCGGCCAAGGCGGGCCACCTCGGCCCCGCGCCGTGCCTCGACGCCATAGCCCGGCACTTCGCGGATCTCGTCGAGCGCGGCGGGGGCGACGCCCATCGCCTGGCAGGCCTCGAAGATCGTATGCGCGAGCGGATGCGCCGAGCCCGCCGAGAGCGCCGCGGCGACGGCGAGGGTTTCGGGCGCGAGAGTGCCAAGGTTCTCCGGCTCGGGCGCGCCCATCGTCAGCGTGCCGGTCTTGTCGAAAACGACGGTGTCGACCTCCGCCAGACGTTCGAGCGCGGTGCCCTCCTTGATCAGCAGCCCCTTGCGGAAGAGCTTGCCGGAGGCCGAAGTCACCACCGCCGGCACCGCAAGGCCAAGCGCGCAGGGGCAGGTGATGATCAGCACGGCGACGGCGATATTGATCGCGTGGCGATAATCGCCCCCGGTGATCCAGGCCCAGAACAAGAAAGCGGTGAAGGCGAGGATATGCACGATCGGCGCATAGGCCCGCGCCGCGCGTTCCGCGAGCGAGGTGTATTTCGTCTTGGCAGATTCGGCCATCGCCACCAGATCGGCCATCCGGTGCAGCGAGCTGTCCTTGCCCGCGGCGGTGACGGAAAGCGTGAGCGGGCCGGTGAGGTTCACCTCCCCCGCGCTCAGCACCGTGCCCGGGCCGACATAGACCGGCAGCGATTCGCCCGTCAGCAGCGAGCGGTCGGTCTCCGAAGCGCCCTCGGTCACCGTGCCGTCGGCGGGCACGCGCGCGCCGGGGCGGATGCGGATGAGGTCACCCGGCACCAGTTCGGCCACCGGCACCACGACCTCGGCGCCATCGCGCAGCACGGTCGCGCGCGGCACTTCGAGCGCGGCGAGTTCCTCCGCCGCCGAACGCGCCACGGCGCGGGTGCGGAAATCGAGATAACGGCCCACGAGGAGGAAGAAGGTGAGCATCACCGCCGCCTCGAAATAGGCCTGATGGCCGTGATGCGCGGTCTCGTAAAGCGACATCGCCGAGGCGAGCAGGATCGCGAGCGAGATCGGCACATCCATGTTCAGCCGGCCATGGCGCAGCGCGCCCCAGGCCGAGACGAAGAAGGGCCGCCCGGCGAAAACCACCGTCGGCAGCGCGATCCCCGCCGAGATCCAGTGGAACATGTCGCGCGTCGCGTCCTCGGCCCCGGCCCAGACCGCGACCGAGAGCATCATGATATTCATCATCGCGAAGCCCGCGACGCCGATCCGCATCAAGAGGTCACGGCCCTGCTTGTCGGTCTCGGTCGCGCTGAGCATGCCCGGGTCCATCTCATGGGCCTCGTAGCCGATGCCGGCGAGCGCCTTGATCAGGCCCGCGGGTTCGATCCCGGGATCGGCATCGACCGAAACGCGCTTGAGCGTGAGGTTGACGCGGGCCGAGCGCACGCCCGGCTGCGCCTCCATCTCGCGCTCGACGTCGGTGATGCAGACGGCGCAATGCGCGGTGGGCAGCGAGAGCATGATCCGCGCGCCCTTGATGTCGCCCGATTTCGCCAGCTGCTCGGCCGAGGGCGCAGCAAGGCAGGCCGGGCAGGCCGAGGCGGAAACGTGTTCGGCCTCCTCCGCGGCGGGCGCGGAAGAGGCCGGGTTCAGGGAATTCGCGGCAGGCGCAACCGTCATCGCGTCAGCCGTCGACGAAGAGGTCGAGCCGCTGGCGGAAGGCGGTGCCATCGACTGCCTTCGCCTCGAGATGGATCAGCCAGGCCCCCGGCGCGAGATCGACCGGCGCGGTGAAGATCCCGCCCTTGTAGGTGAGCTCGGGGGTCTTGTCCTCCGCCGCCATCGTGGTGCGCCCGACGATCGCGTGGATCTCCTTCACCGCGGCGGGCAGGCCCTGCTTGTCGCGGATCAGGATCGAGAGCACGCCGTGGTCATAGCTGGGCTCGACCACCCAGCCGAGCGCCTCCTGCGCGGCGCGATCCTTGTCGAAGGTCTGCGAGGCGACGTAGGAATTCTCCACCTCGAGCCCCGGGAAGGTGCCGACGGCGCGCGTGGCCATGACCACGTTCACCACCGTCACCACCCCGAAGAAGGCCACCGCGATGGCGAGCACCTTGCGCCCGGTGAGCGTGCCCCGGGCGAAGATGAGCCCCCCGATCACCACGAGGGCGACCATCCCGAAAGGAAACCACACCTCCGGCCGGTTCAAGACGCAAAGCGGCCCAAGCGAGCAGTGACCCATGTGACGAACTCCTAATGTTCCTTGCCGTTGAACACGGTTCCCGCCGAGGCACGATCCGTGGCCGCCGTATCTTCGACCCAGATCCTGATCTCGCTGCGGTCATGGGTCGCGAAACGCGACCCCGGAGCCGCATCGATGTAGATCCGCTGCGTCGCAAGCTGGTCGGCCGGCACGGTGACGGTATCACCCGGCTCCCCCTCGAGCGAGAGCTTGAGCCCATCGGCGTCATCACGATGTTCTGAAGTGATGGCGATCTTGTAGGTGGTGTCGGCGCCATGCTTGTTGCGCAGCCGCAGCGTGTAGATGTTGCGGATCGAGCCGTCGCCCTGCATCACATAGAGCGGATCGCGCGAGGGGGTGACGTTGAAGTCGATCGGCGAGCGCATGAAGAGCGCGACGACGAGCGCGATGCCGATACCGGCCCAGAGCGTGAAGTAGAGGATCGTCCGCGGCCGGAAGATGTGCTTCCAGACGTTGATGACCGGGTTGCCCGAGCGCTCGTTCGCCTCGTCCTTCAGCGCCATGTAGCCGATCAGGCCGCGCGGCTTGCCGATCTTGTCCATCATCTCGTTGCAGGCGTCGATGCAAAGCCCGCAGGTGATGCATTCGAGCTGCTGGCCGTTGCGGATGTCGATGCCCATCGGGCAGACGGCGAAGCAGGCATTGCAGTCGATGCAGTCGCCCTGCCCTTCGACGGTGGTCTGGCCCTTCTTGAGCTTGCCACGCGGCTCACCGCGCCATTCGCGATAGGCGATGGTGATCGTGTCCTCGTCCATCATCGCGGCCTGGATACGCGGCCAGGGGCAGGCGTAGATGCAGATCTGTTCGCGCGCGAAGCCGCCGAAGGCGAAGGTGGTCGCGGTGGCGACGGCGATGGTGATATAGGCGGCGGCCGAGGCGGTGCCGTGCAGCAGGTTCATCAGCAGCGTCGGCGCGTCGGTGAAGTAGAACACCCAGGCACCGCCCGTCGCGAGACCGATCAGCAGCCACAGCGTCCATTTCGTGACCCGCTTGCGGATCTTCTCCGCGTCCCATTTCTGCCGGTAAAGGCGGATGCGGTTGTTGCGGTCGCCCTCGACCCAGCGCTCGACGAGCACGAAGAGGTCGGTCCAGACCGTCTGCGGGCAGGCATAGCCGCACCAGATGCGCCCGGCGGCCGAGGTGAAGAGGAAGAGGCCGAGACCCGCCATGATCAGCAGCCCCGCGACAAAGTAGAATTCGTGCGGCCAGATCTCGATCATGAAGAAGAAGAAGCGGCGGTTGGCGAGATCGACGAGCACCGCCTGATCGGGCAGCGCCGGACCGCGGTCCCAGCGAATCCAGGGGGTGATGTAGTAGACGCCAAGCATCACCGTCATCAGCACCCATTTCAGCGTGCGGAAACTGCCCTTGATGCGCTTCGGAAAAACCGGCTCGCGCGCGGCGTAAAGCGGTGTGTTGTCGGTGGGTTCGGTAGAGCTCACGGGTCCCTCTCCGTTGGCTGAGCGAAATTCGGTCCCTTTTGGTATGCCCGGGCCGGAAAAACTTTGACATGCGTCAAAAAGGCGGATTTCTGATACAGGATAAAAGCGCGGTTCCGCAACGGCGACCACCCGTCATCGAAAGCCGGACACGCGGCCTGCACAGGCAGCCGCGGCATCCAGGGATTCGGATCTGTGGGGGGATTTGCGGCGCAAGCGACGCTCCGAAAAAGACACCGGCGCCCCCAGGAAACGCGCGAACAGGACGGGGCGCCGGTGCTACCCGGGGGGGCCGAGGCCCCCCCGAATTTCATTTAGAGACCACCGCCGAGGCTGTGGACATAGGCCGAGACGGCGCGGATCTGCGCGTCGTTCAGGCGCGGCTGGCCACCTTCGGGCGCATAGCTCCACGACGGCATCACGCCGGCGCGGCCATGGGCCACGGTGGTGGTGATCGTCGCCTGATCGCCGCCATAGAGCCAGATCGCGTCGGTCAGGTTGGGCGCGCCCATTTCCTGCATGCCCTTCGCGTCTTCGCCGTGGCAGGCGGTGCAGTTGTCGGCGAAGACCTGCTGGCCAGCGGTGGCCTTGGCTTCGTCGGCCTGCTGGCCCGAGATCTTCAGCACATATTGCACGACGTCGTCGATCTGGGTCTGGTCGAGCAGCTCGTCGTCGAGATGCGCAGGCATCGCGGCGGCCGGGTTGGTGTCCGGATCGAGCGGATCGCGGATGCCGTGCTGCACGTCCAGATAGATCTGGTCGATCGTGCCGCCGTGCAGCCAGTCGTTGTCGAGCAGGTTCGGGAAGCCCGGGTTGCCGCCGGCACCCGCACCGTGGCACTGCGCGCACCAGGTCCGGAACACGGCCGCACCCGCGTTACGGGTGTAGTCCACCAGCTCGGGATCGTTCGCGATCTGATCGAGCGGCGTCGCCACCAGCTTTTCTTCCACGCCCTTGTTCGCATCGGCATACTTCTGGATGTCGACCGCGACATCGGCGCGGGTCGAGCTGTGCAGAAGCCCGGGCGTCGCCCCCGAGGCGAAGATCGGCCAGGCCGGCATCGCGATCGAGTAGGCCACACCCCAGACGATGCAGGCGTAGAAGGTCCACAGCCACCAGCGCGGCAGCGGATTGTTGTATTCGGAAATGCCGTCCCACGAATGACCCGTGGTTTCGACTTCCTTTTTCTGGGTCGGTTTTTTGCTCATCTCCACGCCTCCTGAACGTGGCGCCGTCGTCCGGGCGACCGCTTAGCGGTCGCCGGGATCGGCGGGTTTGTCATCATGCCGGAAGGGGATGTTCGCGATATCGTCGTGAACCTTCCGCGAGCCGGGCCGCAAGGCCCAGATCACGGCGCCGATGAAGAACAGCAGGAGCCCGAGGGCGACCCAGCTGTCGGCGAACTCACGCAGGATATGGTAGTCCATCCCCACTCTCCTTAGCGACTTGCCACGGGTTCGAAGGTCGAGAAGTCGACCATCGTGCCGAGCACCTGCAGATAGGCGATCAGAGCGTCCATCTCCGAGATGCCGGGCTGGCCATCGAAGTTGCGGACGTTGACGTCACGCCCACCCTTGAACGCCGCCGAACCGTAACGCTCCTGCAGCCCGTCGGTATCCGCATTGGGATCCGCCTGGGCGGCGAAGTCGGCCTTGGCGTTCGCGATCATTTCGGAGGTGTAGGGCACACCCACGAACTCATCGGTCTTCAGGCGGTCTTCGATATAGGTGGGCTCGATCATGCGGTGCTTGAGGAACCCGTATTTCGGCATCACCGATTCCGGCACGACCGATTGCGGGTTCGTCAGGTGGTCCACATGCCAGGCGTCCGAGTAACGACCGCCCACGCGGGCGAGGTCGGGACCGGTGCGCTTGGAACCCCACTGGAACGGGTGGTCATACATCGACTCGGCGGCGAGCGAGTAGTGACCGTAACGTTCCACCTCGTCGCGCATCGGACGGATCATCTGCGAGTGGCAGACATAGCAGCCCTCCCGCACATAGATGTCCCGGCCGGTGAGCTCGAGCGGCGTGTAGGGGCGCATCCCGTCCACTTTCTCGATCGTGTTCTCGAGATAGAAGAGCGGGACGATCTCCACGATGCCGCCGATGGTGACGACGAGGAAGGCGAAGATCAGCAGGAGCGTGGCGTTCTTTTCGATGACGCCGTGTTTGTCCAGAATTGCCATCTGCTGGTCTCCTTATTCGGCCGGAACAGCGGCGACCGAAGCAGCCGCAACGCGCGGTTGCTTGGCGACGGTGGCCCAGAGGTTGAAGGCCATGATCAGCCCGCCGGTCAGGTAGAGCACGCCACCCAGACCACGCACGACATACATCGGATGCTTCGCGGCCACGGTGTCGGCGAAGGCGTTCACGAGGAAGCCCTGGCTGTCGACTTCGCGCCACATCAGACCTTCCATGATGCCGGTCACCCACATCGACGAGGCGTAGAGCACGATGCCGATGGTGGCGAGCCAGAAGTGCCAGCTGACCAGCTTGAGCGAGTAGAGACGCTCACGCGCCCAGAGCTTCGGCACGAGGAAGTAGAGCGAACCGAAGGTGATCATGCCGTTCCAGCCCAGAGCGCCGGAGTGGACGTGACCGATGGTCCAGTCGGTGTAGTGCGAGAGCGAGTTCACCGCCTTGATCGACATCATCGGGCCTTCGAAGGTCGACATGCCGTAGAAGCCGACGGAGACCACCATCATGCGGATCACCGGGTCGGTGCGGAGCTTGTCCCAGGCGCCCGAGAGCGTCATCAGACCGTTGATCATGCCGCCCCAGGAGGGCATCCACAGGATCACCGACATCACCATGCCGAGGGTCGAGGCCCAGTCCGGCAGAGCGGTGTAGTGCAGGTGGTGCGGGCCGGCCCAGATGTACAGGAAGATCAGCGCCCAGAAGTGCACGATCGAGAGCTTGTACGAGTAGACCGGACGTTCGGCCTGCTTCGGAACGAAGTAGTACATCATGCCGAGGAAGCCGGCGGTCAGGAAGAAGCCCACCGCGTTATGGCCGTACCACCACTGCGTCATCGCGTTCTGCACGCCCGAGAACACCTGCACCGACTTCGAACCGAAGAAGGAGACCGGGATCGCGAGGTTGTTGAACACATGCAGCATGGCGATCGTCACGATGAACGACAGGTAGAACCAGTTCGCCACGTAGATGTGGGGTTCCTTGCGCTTGAAGATCGTGCCGAGGAAGGCCAGCAGATAGGCCACCCAGACGACGGTGATCAGCCAGTCGACGTGCCATTCCATCTCGGCATATTCCTGCGACTGGGTCGCGCCGAGGATATAGCCCGAAGCGGCGAGAACCACGATCAGCTGCCAGCCCCAGAACACGAACCAGCCGAGGCCCGTGCCGCCGAAGAGACGCGCCGCCGAGGTGCGCTGCACCACGTAGAACGAGGTCGCGATCAGCGCGTTGCCACCGAAGGCGAAGATCACCGCCGAGGTGTGCAGCGGGCGAAGCTTGCCGAAGTTCAGGTAGCCCTGGGCCCATTCGAAGTTGAGCGCCGGGAAGGCGAGCTGGAAGGCGATGATCACGGCGACGAGGAATCCCACAATCCCCCAGAACACCGTCGCGATCACGCCGGCGCGGATCACGCCGTCGAAATACTCGTTTTCGGAGGGTTTAGGCCCCCCCATGGTGCGAAGCACCCAGATGAACGCGAGCGCTGCTGCCAGCATGATCTCGATCGCGTTCACCATGTACGGAAGATCGCGCGCGTAGTTGGCCGCGATGGCAGCGAGTACTGCCACGAGACCAAGCGCGATCAGCTTGATATAATCCCACATGTTGTGCGTCCCTTCGTCTTGTCTTGCCCCAGGCCCCGAAAGCGAGTCGCTCCGGAGGTGAGGTGTCCGACTGTAGCTCTTGTGCCGGTAGGGTATGCCAGCCACATTGATCTGCATCAAATCTTTGTAATAGGGGTGGGCGGATTGGCCGCAGATATTGCGCGGATATTGCAGGAGCGCCACTCCGGGTTGATCCGCGTCAAAGTCGCGCAGGGGCGGAATCGCTACCCTGCCCCGAGGAAACCGAACGCGAAGAGGCTTTTGTCATGGCTTACAAGACTTTACTTACCATCGTGACCGATGCCGCCACGGCGCGGCCCCAGATGGATGCCGCCGTGGCCCTGGCCCGGCGGGAAGATGCGCATCTCGACGTGCTCTGCATGGGCGTCGACCGCACGCAGACCGGTTATTATTACGCGGGCGCGACCGCCTTCGTGCAGCAGGACGCGCTCGACCGTGCGCAGGATGACGCCCGCGCGCTCGAGAGCGCGATGAAAGAGCGGCTCGCGGCGGAGGACATCCGCTGGTCGGTCGAGGCGGTGGTGGCGCAGATCGGCGCGATCGCGACGGTCGCCGGGCTGCGCGCGCGCTTCGCCGATCTGGTGGTGATGGGCCCGCCCTATGGCGAAAGCCGCGGCCAGGAGCTCGAGGCGGCGGTCGAGGCCGCGCTCTTCGAGGGCCAGGTGCCGGTGCTGATCGTGCCGGAGAAATGCGACACCGCGCAGATCGCGCGCCGCGTCGTGATCGCCTGGAACCAGTCGAACGAGGCGATGAGCGCGATCCGCAAGGCGCTGCCGCTGCTCAAGGCGGCCGATCTCGTCGACATCACCGTGATCGACCCGCCGGCGCATGGGCCGGAACGCTCGGACCCGGGCGGCCAGCTCAGCCAGTGGCTCGCGCGGCAGGGCGTGCATGTCGAGGTCTCGGTGCTGGCGAAGACGATGCCGCGGATTTCGGACGTGCTGAACCGCCATGTGCGCGACAGCCACGCAGACATGATCGTGATGGGTGCCTATGGCCATAGCCGCTTCCGCGAGGCGATCCTCGGCGGCGCGACCCGGCATATGCTGGAAATGGCCGAAGTGCCGGTGCTGATGGCGCATTGAGCGCCGGAACCCGAGACCGAAGCGGCGCCCTCCGGGGTGCCGTTTTCAGTGCGCCCGCGCTCAGGCGTCGTATGGGGCCAGAAGAATCATCGCAATCGCGCAAAGGCAAAGCCCGCCCCCGATCAGCTCGCGCTGTTCCAGGCGCCGCCGCTCCGCAAGCCACTTCCAGCCAATCCCGGCCACGACATAGAGAGCGCCGGAAATCCACACACTGCGCCACGCAACGTCGGGCGGGCTTTGGGTGAACAGCGCCGCAAGGAGCAGGAGCGACACCATACAGGCCACGAGCCAGCCGATCGAGCGCCCGCGGCGCGACCACATCCAGAAGGCGATACAGGCGAAAATTTCGGCAAGGGCGACGCCGAGATAGATCATGAAGGCCGCCATTCCTGCCCCGATCAAACCAGCAGACCGCCGTCGCTGTCGTCGCCCGCCTCGATCAGCAGCCGATCCATGTCGGGCACCGTCACATGCCGCTTGCCGGCCAGCTCGATCACCCCGTCGCGTTTGAGCGCCGAGATCTGCCGGCTCACCGTTTCCAGCGTCAGCCCGAGATAATCCGCCATCGCCTCGCGCGTGAGCGGCAGGTCGAAGGTCATCCGCCCCGTCGTCATCCGCATCTTGATCGAGGCATCGCGCCGCGCCACGATCGAGAGCAGCGAGGCGATCTTTTCCCGCGCCGTCTTGCGGCCCAGGAGCAGCATCCATTCCCGCGCGGCATCCAGCTCGTCGAGCGTCATCTGCAACAGCCGCTGCGCGATATGGGGCGTACGCTCCATCATCTCCTCGAAGGGCTTGCGGCGGAAGCAACACATCAGGATGTCGGTGGTCGCGGTGACGTTATAGGCCGCCGCGTCGCGCCCGGGGCGCCCGACGAAATCGGAGGGCAGCAGCAGGCCGACCATCTGCGTGCGCCCGTCCTCGAGCGTCTGCGTCAGCGTCGCGATGCCCGAAACCACCGAGGCCACGAAATCCATCTTGTCGCCCGACCAGATGATCGTCTGGCCGGCCTCGAAGCTGCGATAATATTTGATCGATTCGAGTTCGTCGATCTCGTCCGTCTCGCAGCGCGCACAGACGGCCCGGTGCCGGATCGGACAGTCCCCGCAATTGAGCGAGACCGGATACACGTCGTCGTGTGCCATCTGTTCCACTTGATTTGTGTCAAATTCCGAGGCGGGTCTTATCGCTAAACATACCCGCATGAAACATGAATCGCAACTGACGCGGCTCGGGCTGTTCGATGCCCGTGTGCCCCGATACACCAGCTACCCGACCGCGCCCCATTTCTCGACCGAAGTGGGGCCGTCGCATTTCGCGCAATGGATCGAGGCGATTCCCGCAGGGGCGTCGATCTCGCTTTACATGCACGTCCCCTTCTGCCGGCGGCTGTGCTGGTTCTGCGCCTGCCGCACCCAGGGCACGCAAAGCGACGAGCCGGTGCGCGCCTATGCCGAAACCCTGCTCGCCGAGCTGAAGATGCTGAAGGCGCGGCTTGCGCCGGGCGTCACGCTTTCGCGGCTGCATTGGGGCGGCGGCACACCGACCCTGATGCCCGCCGACATGATGCGCCGCGTCGCCGGCGCCGTCTTCGAAGCGGTGCCGATGGGCGAGGGCGCGGAATTCTCGGTCGAGATCGACCCGAACGAGATCGACGCCGCACGGATGGATGCGCTCGCCGAAAGCGGGCTCAACCGCGCCTCGATCGGGGTGCAGGATTTCGACCCGTTCATTCAAAGCGTGATCGGCCGCGACCAGAGCTATGAGGTCACCCGCGCCGCGGTCGACATGATCCGCGAGCGGGGGGTCAAGAGCCTCAACGCCGACATCCTCTACGGGCTGCCGCATCAGACGCCCACGAAGATCGCCGATTCGGTGCAGAAACTGCTCTCGCTGAACCCCGACCGCGTCGCGCTTTACGGCTATGCCCATGTGCCCTGGATGGCACGGCGGCAGAACATGATCCCCTCGGATCACCTGCCGACGCCGCAGGAGCGGCTCGAACTTTTCGAAGTGGCGCGCCAGCTCTTCGTCGCCGATGGCTACGACGAGATCGGCATCGACCATTTCGCGCTGCCGACCGACGGGCTGTCGATCGCGCAGAAGGCGGGCAAGCTGCGGCGCAATTTCCAGGGCTATACCGACGATCTCGCCGAGGCGCTCGTCGGCATGGGCGCCTCCTCGATCTCGCGCTTCCCGCAGGGCTATGCGCAGAACGCCTCCGCCACCGGCGCGCATACCGGCGCGATCCGCGAGGGGCATTTCTCCACCGCGCGCGGCCATGCCTTCACCGCCGAGGACAAGATGCGCGCGCGGCTGATCGAGGCGCTGATGTGCGACTTCAAGGTCTCGCGCACGGAGCTCGTCACCGAATTCGGCGCCGATCCCGCCGCGCTCGACGCGATGTTCGCGCACTGCGCGGAGCATTTCGGCGACATGGTGACGCTCACCGCCGCGGGGCTCGAGATCCCCGAGAAGGGCCGCCCCCTCACCCGCATGATCGCGCGCCATTTCGACGCCTACGACCTGTCGAAAGCGGGCCACAGCTCGGCGATCTGAGCGACCGAAGTCATCCGGGAGGGGCGCCGCGGGGCGCCCCTTTCGATTCGGCGCGCGGGCGGAAGATGCGGAGCCTCCGGCGGGGATATTTTTCCTCTATAGAAGGCGCATTCTACAGAGCGGAAATATCCCGGGGTGAATTTGCGCCCTGGCGCAAAGAGGGGCAGCGCCCCTGCCCTGCCACCGTGCGCGGGGTCAGGCCGCCGCGCCCGCCTTCGCCTCGATCGCGCGGGCGAAGGCCTTCACCCGCTCGTCATAGCGCCGTTCGAGATTGCCGCGACCGAGCTTTGCCGATTGCACCAGCAGCCGCGCGCCGAGCGTGCGCGGCTTCACCTCGAACCCGGTCGAGAGCCGCGTGCGGCCCTTGGCGAGCGCCATCAGCTGCAGCGTCAGGATCAGGTGGAACCCCTGCGAGGTGCCCTCGTATTCGAGCCATTCGGGCCGCTCGTAGCGGCGGATGTCGGCGATCAGCCGCCGCTGCCGGCCGCGCATGCGAAAGCCGATGTCCCAGGACATGCCCGCCCCCGGCGCCTCGAGCGCGTCGAGCCGCTGCAGCGAGATCCCCTTGCGCAGCGCCGCGCGCTCGAAGGAGGAGAAATCCGCGAGCTGGTCGAAGACGAAATCCACGGGAGCGGCGACATCGACGCGATTGGAAAATTTCATGGCCTTGCCCTTGTGTTTTTCGGGCGTGAAATTGCGCGCCCGCTGTCCGGTCGTTGCCCCCGCCCGAAGCTTCCGCTCACGCTGCCGTCATTCGCGCCGATCCGCAAGCCATTCGCGCAGCATCCAGCCCGCGATTGCGCCGGGCCGTGGCGCGCGGATCACGCGATCGGCCCCGGCGAAGACATCGGCGAGCCGCTCGCGGCTGATCCAGACCGCATCCTCGAGCTCGACCGGGTCGAGCCGGATCTGCGTGCTCAGCGCCTCGGCCGCGCAGCCGAGCATCAGCGAGGCCGGGAACGGCCAGGGCTGCGAGGCGAGGTAGCGCACCGCGCCGACCCGCACCGCGGTTTCCTCGAAGACCTCGCGGCGCACCGCGCCCTCCATCGGCTCGCCCGGCTCCATGAAGCCCGCGAGGCAGGAATACATCCCCTCGGGCCAGCCCGGCGAGCGGCCGAGCAGCACCGAATTGCCCCGCGTCACCCGCATGATGACGACCGGATCGGTGCGCGGAAAATGCTGCGCGCCGCAGCTTGGGCAGCCGCGCTGCCAGCCGGCCTGCGTGGGCTCGGAGGGCGCGCCGCAGGCGGAGCAGAAGCGATGGCTCTGATGCCAGTTCAGCAGCGCCCGCGCACTCGCGGCAAGCTCGGCCGCGCGTGGATCGAGTCGCGCCATCTGCCCGCGCAGCTCGGCGAAGACCGCGCCGGGCGGCAGGTCGGGGTGGATCTGTTCCGAGGCGTCGAAGAAGGCCGCCGGATCGGGCAGCACCCCCTGCGGCACCCAGGCCGAGACATCGGCGGCGAAGACCGGCACCCCGGCGGAGAGGCCGAGGAAGATCGGCGGCTGGGTCGCGGCCTCGAGCAGCGGCGCCCCGGGCGCAAGCGCGACGAGCCCGCCGCCGATCGCCGGATCGACCGCGGCGGTTTCGGGCGCGAAGAGCGGCCGGCCGCGCCAGAGCGGCAGGATCCGCGTCGCGGGATCGGCGAGATGGCGCGCGAGCACCTCGGGCCGGCCGCGCAGCGCCGCGGCGCGTTCGAGCCCGGACCCGGCGAAGGCAAGCCCCGGGCGCAGATCGCGCGCCGCATCCTCGGGCGGCTGCGGCGCGGGCGCATCCTTTGCGGAGGAGGGCTGGGGCCGCGGCGCGGCTGAGGGAAACGGGATCACATCGGACATCACGGGCTCCGCTCGGTCAGGGCGCGGGCATCGCCCCCGCTGTGCCGCCCCTTTCTGGCACGCCCCGGCGCATGAGGCCAGCCCGTCGCGTGCCCCCCCCCGACCCGCGCACGCCGGCGCCCGCCCCGCGCCCGGCCGTTGCGCGCGGAACACGCCCGCCGCCACGACGCCCGCCCTGTGGATATTTTCCTTTCACCCGGGGCCCCAGTCATTCTACCTTAGGTTGCGGCCTCCGATTGGGGCGTCGGCGCCGCACCATACCCGCGCAAGACGGGTGAGGGGATCTGGGATGAAGTATTGGGCAGACGGGGATCACCCCGACCTGCAAGATCACGCGCCTGCGGACGTGACGTTGCGGCTTCTCGCGACGACGGATCTGCACGGGTTTCTGGCCGGCTACGACTATCTCGCCGACCGGCCCTGCCGCGAGGTCGGGCTGACGCGCGTCGCCACGCTGATCGAACGCGCCCGGGCCGCGGTGCCGAACACGCTGCTTTTCGACAATGGCGATTTCCTGCAAGGCACGCCGCTCGTCGATTACTGGGCGCGGGTGCGCGGGCTGAACCACGGCGAGATCCACCCGATGATCGCGGCGATGAATGCGCTCGGCTATGACGCGGCGACGCTCGGCAATCACGAGTTCAACTTCGGCCTCGACTTCGCGATGCGCGCACTCGAGGGGGCGCGCTTCCCGATCGTCAGCGCCAATGCGCTGCGCCATCAGCCGGCGGGCGGGGAGCAGACGCTGCTGCCGCCCTGGGCGCTGCTCGAGCGCGAGCTGACCGATGCGCGGGGCGCGCGCCACCGACTGAAGATCGGGGTGATCGGCTTTCTGCCGCCGCAGACGGTGCAATGGGATCGCGCGCTCTTGGCCGGGCGGATGCGCGCGCAGGGCATCGTCGAAGCGGCGCAGATCCATGTGCCGGCGCTGCGCGCGGCCGGGGCGGATCTGGTGATCGCCCTCGCCCATACCGGGATCGACCCGGAGGGCAGTGCCGATGCGACCGATCCGGAGACCGAACATGCCGCGCTGCCGCTGGCCGCGGTGGCGGGGATCGACGCGCTGATCCTTGGCCATACGCATGAATGTTTTCCCAGCCCCGCGGCCCCCGCCCCGCCCGGCGCCGACCGGACCCGCGGCGCGCTTCTCGGCAAACCCGCGGTGCAGCCCGGGCGCTGGGGGTCGCATCTCGGCCTCGCCGACCTGCGGCTGCGGCACGGGGCCGATGGCCGCTGGGGCGTTGCCGATTTCGCCGTCGCGCTGCAACCGATCGCGCGGCGCACCGGGCCCGACCGCGTCGTCTCGCTCGCGGCCGAGGCCCCCGCGCTCAAGCGCAGCTGCGCCCCTGCGCATGCCGAGACGCTGGGCTATATCCGCCGTTCGCTCGGTCAGCTCGCCACCCCGCTCAACAGCTTCTTCTCGCTGGTCGCGCCCGATGCCGGGCTGAGCCTGATCGCCGCCGTGCAGCGCAGCCATGTCGCGCGTCGTATCGCCCAGCGCCCCGAAGCCGCGCTGCCGCTCCTCTCGGCGGTGGCGCCCGCGCGCTGCGGCGGCCGCGGCGGGCCGAATTTCTTCGTCGACATCCCCGCGGGACCGCTGCGGCAAAAACACATCGCCGATCTCTACGCCTTTCCGAACACGATCACCGCGGTGCGCGTCAGCGGCCGGCAGATCGCCGACTGGCTCGAGCGCGCCGCCGGCGTCTTCGCCCGGATCCGCCCCGGCGCCACCGATCAGCCGCTGCTCGACCCCGCCTTCCCCTGCTACAATTTCGACGTGATCGACGGGCTCCACTACGAGATCGACCCGACCGTTCCGGCGCGGTTCCACCCCGACGGCAGCCTCGCCGACCCCGCCACGCGGCGCATCCGCGACCTGCGCTTTGCCGGCAGGCCGCTCGATCCCGATCAGGAATTCGTGGTGGCGACGAACAATTACCGCGCCTCGGGTGCCGGTGGTTTCGCCGAGGCGACCGGCCCCGGCATCCCGCTCGGCCCCTCGATGGATCTGCACATGATCCTCGCCGAGGCGGTGCAGGAGGTGGCGCTGCTCACCCCCGAACCGCATCCGATCTGGCGCTTTGCCGCGATCCCCGGCGCCAGCGCGCTGTTCGACACCGCGCCGCAGGCCGCCGCAGCACCCTGCCCCTCCGGCCGCACGCGGATCGAGGAAATCGGCCTCACCGCGACCGGCTTCCTGCGCTACCGCCTGCATTTCGCCGACGAATCGACCGGCTGAACGCGCAACTCTTCAGCATACGCCTAACTATTGGGCGAATTTTACCAGTTGGCCCAATTTTGCGCCAATCCCCTTTTGCCGCAGGCCGGGGGAGCGGCGCCACGCTTCCCCCTCCCCCGAGGCGGCGCCACTGTCGCCCCGAACGCTACCTCGGGAGTTAGACCATGTTCCACCACCCCCTTGCCGGACTGGCCGCCGCGAGCTTCCTCGCCGCCGCCACCCCCGCCCTTGCCGAGACCGCGATGCCCTTCGCGCTCGACTGGAAATTCGAAGGCCCCGCCGCGCCCTACACGCTCGCCGTCGACAAGGGCTATTACAAGGCCGAGGGGCTCGACGTGACGGTGACCGAGGGCGCGGGCTCGCTCGACGCGATCCCGAAGGTCGCGACCGGCGCCTATCCGGTCGGCTTCACCGACATCAACTCGCTGATGAAATTCCTCGACCAGAACCCCGGCGCCCCGGTGACCGCGGTGATGATGGTCTATGACAAGCCGCCCTTCGCCGTCGTCGGGCGCAAATCGCTCGGCATCGAGACGCCGAAGGATCTCGAGGGCAAGGTGCTCGGCGCGCCGCCGCCGGATGGCGCCTGGGCGCAATTCCCGATCTTCGCCAAGGAGCAGGGGCTCGACATGACGAAGATCACCGTCGAGCCGGTCGGCTTCCCGGTGCGCGAGCCGATGCTGGCCGAGGGCAAGGTCGCCGCGATCACCGGCTTCTCCTTCACCTCGACGCTGAACGCCGAACGCCTCGGCGTGCCCGCCGATGACCTCACCGTGCTACTGATGGCCGATTACGGCGTCGCGCTTTACGGCAATGCGGTGATCGTGAACACCGATTTCGCGAAGGCGAACCCGGAGGCCGTCACCGGCTTCATCCGTGCCACGGCGAAGGGCTGGAAGGATGCGATCGCCGCCCCCGCCGCCGCGGTCGAGACGCTGGTGAAGCGCAACCCCGCCGCCGATGCGAGCCTCGAGACGAAGCGGCTCGAACTGGCGATCTCGGGCAATGTGCTGACCGATTACGTCAAGGAACATGGCATCGGCTCGGTCGATCCGGCGCGGTTCGCGACCTCGATCGAACAGCTCGGCACCACCTACGCGTTCAAGACGACGCCCGAGGCGAAGACCTTCTTCGACCCGGAATATCTGCCCACCGATGGCAGCCTGATGCTGCAATAAGACGAACGGACGGGGGCCTTCGGGCCCCCTCCTCTTGCGGGGGTGGGAATGCAGAAATTCATTGATATCAAGGGCGTGAAACACGCCTACAAGACGAAACACGGCCCGCTGCCGGTGCTCGACGGGCTCGACGTGGCGGTGGGCGAGGGCGAGTTCTGCGCCGTCGTCGGCCCCTCGGGCTGCGGAAAATCGACGCTGACGCGGCTCATTTCCGGGCTGATGCGCCCCGACGAGGGGGCCGTCGTGCTCGACGGTCAGGAGGTGTCGAGCCCGCGCAAGACCGTGGGCATGGCGTTCCAGAACCCGGTGATGCTCGAATGGCGCACGATCCTCGAGAACGTCATCCTGCCGCTCGAGATCGTCGCGCCGGGGATGTCGAAATCCGACAAGGAAGCGCGCGCCGCGCATCTGCTCGAGATGGTCGGGCTGAAGGGCTTCGAGACGAAGCGCCCCTCGGAGCTTTCCGGCGGCATGCGCCAGCGCGCGAGCCTGTGCCGCGCGATCGTGCACAAGCCGCAGGTGCTGATCATGGACGAGCCCTTCGGCGCGCTCGACAATTTCACCCGCGAAGACCTCTGGCAGACGATGCGCGATCTGCGCGCGGCCGAGCCCTTCACCTGCGTGCTGATCACCCATGACCTGCGCGAGAGCGTCTTCCTCGGCGATCAGGTGATCGTGCTCTCGGGCCGCCCGGCGAAGACGCAATACGTGCTCGACGTCGACCTGCCCGCCGATCGCACGATCGACATCCTCTACGAACCGAAGGCGGTCGAGATGCTGCACCTCCTGCGCGAGCAGATCCGCATCGCCCAGGGCCGCGACGGGGAGATCCACTGATGGACAAGGTTCAGAAAATCTTCGTGCCGCTCGCCGCGATCGTGATCTTTCTCGCGCTCTGGGAAGCGCTGGTGCAGATCAACCACTGGCCCGATTACAAGATGGCCTCGCCCTCCGACCTGCCCGCGGCCTTCTGGAAATACCACATGCTGTTTCTGGACCGCGGCTGGGAGACGCTCTGGCGCACCGTGGCGGGGCTGATCCTCGCGGTGATCTTCGGCACCTTCCTCGGCATGGTGATGGGCTTTTCGAAGATCGCGCGCGACGGGCTTTACCCGCTGCTCGTCGGCTTCAACGCGATCCCGAAGGCGACGCTGGTGCCGGTGATCGCGCTGATCTTCATCGGCCAGTATGATTTCAACACGGTGCTGATGGCCTTCCTGATCTCCTTCTTCCCGATCGCGGTGTCGGTCGGCATCGGGCTGAGCACGCTCGAACCCGAATATCGCGACATCCTCGCCGCGCTCGGTGCCTCGAAATTCACGATCTTCCGCAAGATCGCCCTGCCGAAGACGCTGCCCGAATTCTTCGGCGCGCTGAAGGTGTCGGTGACGCTCGCCTTCATCGGCACGAACCTCGTGGAGATCGTCTCGCCGCATGGCAAGGGGCTCGGCGCGCTCTTCCTCTCGGGGCAGACGAACTCGGATTACCCGCTGATGTTCGCGGTGCTGATCGCCTTGGCCTTCCTCGGGATCGTTCTCTATTACGCCGTGGTCGCGCTGGAGAAGATCTTCGCCGGCTGGGCCGAGCGTCAGCCGGGCTGAACCAAACGCGCCGGGGGCTTCGCGCCCCCGGACCCCCGCGGAGTATTTTCGCCAAGAAAAAGTCGACGCATTTCCTGGTTGAAATACTCCGGGGGAGTCGCGGAACGCGACGGGGGCGGCGCCCCCTCCCCTTTTCCGCCCGCGCCACAGCGGGGTTGCGAATCCGCCACCGCCCCCCTATATGGGCCTCGAGAGGTTGGCGCGGGCGAGCGCCTCGCCAACCCGGTCAGGTCCGGAAGGAAGCAGCCGCAACGAGCCCCGCTTGGGTCGATGTCCAGCCTCTCACCCCCCCAACACCACCGGTTCCGTCATCTGCCCGTCACCGGACAGGGCTAGATTTTTCCGGGGCTGCGGCATAGCCTCACGCCCCCGTGATCTCACGTTGACAATTCCGCTTAATATTCGGTTAAATTCCGGGCGGAGGTTCGGTGGGCCTGTGAGGACTGACCTCGAAGCGACGCTTCGGGGCCAGGGGGTGGCCACCGGAAGTTTTTCGAATGCTTTGAAGGGGTGCGCCACGGCGAGCCTCGCTTTCTGGGGGAAAGTCCATGACCAGACTTATCGTGCGCAATGGGTTTGACATTGCCGATCTGCAACTCGGCGATTTCGTGGTCGCCACGGTTTCGGCCACCGACACACGGGTCACCTATACACTCGGCAACCAGGTACTGACGCTGAACGGCAGCTTCGTGCTCTCGGGGGGCGTGCCCGTGGGGGGCACGATCACCTCGGCGAGCTACACCGTGGGCGGCACGTCGATGCTCGTCGCCGGACAGATGACGCTCGACTTCGACGCCTTCGAGACCGCGATGTCGAACGACGAGATCGGCGGGCTTCTGAGCGGCAGCGACGAGGTGATCGGCACCGCCGAGAACGACATCCTGCGCGGCTATGACGGCAACGACCTGCTGCGCGGCGGGCTTGGCGCGGACACGATGTTCGGCGGCGCCGGCAACGACACGCTGCAGGGCGACGGCGGCAACGACCTGATGGTCGGCGGTTCGGGCGACGACATCTATCGCGTGATCAACGCCGGCGACCAGATCTACGAATTCCGCAACGGCGGCATCGACCGGGTCGAGACCACGCTGAACAGCTACACGCTGGGCGACAACGTCGACAATCTCACCTTCACCGGCAGCGGCAATTTCACCGGCATCGGCAATGCCCTCGCCAATGAGATCATCGGCGCGGCGGGCGACGACCTGATGCGCGGCGGCAATGGCGCCGACACGCTGCGCGGCGCGAATGGCAACGACACGCTCTATGGCGGCAACGGCGACGACATGCTCGTCGGCGACGCCGGCGGCACCGAGGTCGTCTCGGTCGCCTCGACCCCCTCGCCGAGCAATCCCGACGTCGACATCGCGCTGAGCACCGGCGTGCCCGAGGCCTCGACCACGACCTCGACGACCGTCACCGGCTATGTCAGCAACACCGGCGCGGGCGAAGGCAATTTCAACCTCGCCTTCGTGCTCGACGTCTCGGGCAGCATGGGCGACGCCTTCGCGGGCGCCGATGTCGGTGACCTGAACGGCGACGGCATCGCCAATACCAAGCTCGACGCCACCATCGCCGCCTTCCAGCAGCTGGTGGAATCGATCCAGGATGCCGGGATCGGCGACGACGTGCGCATCGCGGTGATCCCCTTCTCCGATTCCGCGATCATCACCACCGTGGGCAGCGCGCTTTCGGACAATGACGGCAATGGCGTGCCCGACGTGATCGACGCGGCGCTCCAGCTTCAGGATCTCGGCGGCACCTACTACAACACCGGCCTGCAGCAGGCGATCGACTTCTTCAACAGCTCGCCGGCCGGCACCAACCAGGTGTTCTTCATCTCCGACGGCGCGCCGAGCTCGGACAATTACGACTCGCTCCTTGCCACGCTGCGCGATCCGAACGGGATCAACGCCACGATCCGCGCCCTCGGCATCAACGCGACCGGCAGCTATTACGACGTGCTCGACGAGCTCGACGACGGCGCGCTGAACGATTCCGCGCTCAATGTGCTCAGCCCCGAGGATCTGACCGCGGGCCTGCTCAATTCGCAGGTCAGCACCGATGACATCGAACAGCTCGAGATCTGGCTCAACGGCACGCTCATCGCGACGCTGACCCCCGATCAGCTGACCGAGACCCCCTTCGGGCTGCAATATTCGGTCACCGTTCCCGGCCTCGACAATACCGGCACCAATGTGATCGAGACCCGCCTCGTGCTCAACGACGCCGACGGCACGGTGATCTCCAACACCCAGACGGTGACGGTCGGCGCGCTCGCCTCGAACGACTCGCTCGAGGGCGGGGACGGCAATGACACGCTCGACGGCGGCGCGGGCGTCGACACGCTCGTCGGCGGCGACGGCGACGACGTCTATCGCGTCAACTCCACCGGCGACCGGATCGTCGAGGCGGCGAATGCCGGCACCGACACCGTCGAATCCACCGTGACCTACACGCTCAACCGCGCGATCACCGCCAATGTCGAGAACCTCACCCTGCTCGGCTCGGAGGCGATCAACGGCACCGGCAACGCGCGCGACAACCTGATCATCGGCAACCTCGGCAACAACGTGCTCGAGGGGCTCGGCGGCAATGACACGCTCAACGGCGGCTACGGCAACGACACCGCGAGCTTCGAACATGCCGCGAGCGGGGTCAACGCGAGCCTTTACACCGGCATCGCCACGCTCTCGGGCGAGACCGACACGCTGATCAACATCGAGAACCTCACCGGTTCGGCCTTTGCCGACAGCCTCTATGGCGACACCGGCGACAACGTCTTCGTCGGCCTCGGCGGCAATGACACGATCAACGGCTACAGCGGCTTCGACACCGTCGATTACTCCGGCGCCACCTCGGCCGTCACCGTCGTGCTGAACACCAGCTACAGCGGCGGCACCGCCACCAGCGCCGACGGCGGCGAGGGCACCGATCAGCTCGTCTACATCGACGCGGTGGTCGGCTCGCGCTTCGGCGACGTGATGACCGACGGGAACTACTACTCCGGTCAGGACAACCTGTTCATCGGCGGCAACGGCTATGACACGATGTCGGGCGGCTATGGCAACGACACGCTGATCGGCGGCTCCGGCAACGACTCGATGGATGGCGGCGCGGATTACGGCTCCACCCATTACATCGACACCGTCGACTACAGCGCCGCCACCGCCGCGATCAGCGGGCGGATGGAAGGGCTGATGACCAGCACCTCCACCGGCACCGACCGGCTGAGCGGCTTCGAGCACATCATCGCCACCGACTACAACGACAGCATCATCGGCGCGGTGGCCGACGAGTGGTTCGAGGGCGGCGCCGGGCGCGACACGATCCTCGGCGGCGCCGGCAACGACACGATCGACGGCGGCGCCGCGGTCGACCGCATGGTCGGCGGCACCGGCGACGACCTCTACTACGTCAACAACTCGAGCGACGTGGTGGTCGAGGCCGCGGGCGCGGGCGACGACACGGTGATGAGCTCGGTCGACTTCCGGCTGAGCGATATCGACGTCGAGAACCTGATCCTGACCGCGGCGACCGGGCTCACCGGCATCGGCAACGCCGGCGCGAACGTGATCACCGGCGGCGCGGGCAATGACCGGCTGCTCGGCGTGAACGGCGACGACACGCTGTTTGGCAACGACGGCGACGACATCCTGCAGGGCGGCAACGGCAACGACAGCCTGAACGGCGGCAACGGCACCGACTGGGCCGTGTTCTCCGATCTCGGCGCCGGGGTCACCGGCACGCTCAACGGCTCTTCGGCGGCGGAGTTCACCAGCACCACCGGCAATGACACGCTCTCCTACATCGAGAACGTGATCGGCACGAACTACGCCGACAGCATCACCGGCGACGGCTATGCCAACGAGCTGCGCGGCCAGGATGGCGACGACACGCTCACCGGCGGCTCCGGCGACGACACGCTGATGGGCGGTTCGGGCGACGACCTGCTCGACGGCGGCTATGGCACCGACCTGATCTCCTACGCCTATTTCACCGGGCGCCGGATCAACGTCGATCTCTCGACCGGTGTGGTCATCGGTGACGGCACCGACACCATCGTCGGCAATTCGATCGAGCATGTCATCGGCACCTCGCTGAACGACATCATCGCCTGGAAGGGCGCGACGGCGACCTACACCGCCTTCACCCTCGAGGGCGGTGCGGGCAACGATTCGCTCGGCGGCTCCTCGGGTTCCGACACGCTGCTCGGCGGCACCGGGGCCGACACGATGGCGGGCGCCTATGGCTCCGACACCTACGAGGTCGACAATGCCGGCGACGTGGTGGTCGAGGACTCGAGCTACGGTTACGACCGGGTGATTTCCTCGATCAACTACACGCTCGGCGACAACGTCGAATATCTGACGCTGACCGGCTCCGCCTGGGCGGGCACCGGCAACGCGCTGAGCAACGACATCGTCGGCAACGAGCTGAACAACTGGCTGCGCGGCTTCGAGGGCAGCGACACGCTGACCGGCGGGCTGGGCCAGGACACGCTCGATGCCGGTGTCGATACGAACTACGACATCTTCGTCTTCACCTCGGTCGAGGATTCGGCCTTCGGTGCGGCCGACCAGATCCGCAACTTCGACGACACCCGCGACGACATCTACCTCTATCAGATCGACGCGAATTCGGTCTCGAGCGGCGATCAGGCCTTCAGCTTCATCGGCACCACGGCCTTCTCGGGCTCCGCGGGCGAGCTGCGCTATGAACAGAGCGGTGGCAACACCTATGTCTATGGCGACGTCGACGGCGACCGCGTCGCGGATTTCGAGATCGAGCTCGTCGGCCTGCACGATCTGACGACCTCGAACTTCTACCTCTGAGCCGACAGGCCGCGAAGGAAGAGGGGGCCCGGCTTCGGGCCCCCTTTCCTTTTCCGGATCGGTTTGACACTTCTCCCGCCCCGGCTAGACTGCGCCCGACGCGAAGGAGCCCCCCCCGACGCGAAGGAGCGCACATGTCCGACACCCCCGAGACCGGCTATCAGGTTCTCGCCCGCAAATACCGTCCCCAGACCTTCGCCGACCTGATCGGTCAGGAGGCGATGGTGCGCACGCTGAAGAACGCCTTCGCCGCCGACCGCATCGCGCAGGCCTTCATCATGACGGGCATCCGCGGCACCGGCAAAACCACCACCGCGCGGATCATCGCGAAGGGGCTGAACTGCATCGGCGCCGATGGCAAGGGCGGCCCGACGACCGAGCCCTGCGGCGTCTGCGAGCATTGCGTCGCGATCGCCGAGGGGCGCCATGTCGACGTGATGGAGATGGACGCCGCCTCGCGCACCGGCGTGGGCGACATCCGCGAGATCATCGAAAGCGTGCATTACCGGGCGGCCTCGGCGCGCTACAAGGTCTATATCATCGACGAGGTCCACATGCTCTCGACGAGCGCGTTCAACGCGCTCCTCAAGACGCTGGAAGAGCCCCCCGCGCATGTGAAATTCATCTTCGCCACCACCGAGATCCGCAAGGTGCCGGTGACGGTGCTCTCCCGCTGCCAGCGCTTCGACCTGCGCCGGATCGAGCCCGAGGTGATGATCGCCCATCTCTCCGGCATCGCGGCAAAGGAACACGCCCAGATCGCCGAGGATGCGCTTGCGCTGATCACCCGCGCGGCGGAGGGATCGGTGCGCGATGCGATGTCGCTGCTCGATCAGGCGATCAGCCATGGGGCCGGGGAAACCACCGCCGAACAGGTGCGCGCGATGCTCGGCCTTGCCGATCGCTCCCGCGTGCTCGACCTTTTCGACATGGTGCTGAAGGGCGATGCCGCCGGCGCGCTGACCGAACTTGGCGGGCAATATTCCGACGGCGCCGACCCGATGGCGGTGCTGCGCGATCTGGCCGAGATCACCCATTGGGTTTCGGTGATCAAGATCACCCCCGAGGCGGCCGAGGATCCGACCGTGCCCCCCGAGGAGCGCACCCGCGGCCAGGCGATGGCGCAGGCGGTGCCGATGCGGGTGCTCTCGCGCCTCTGGCAGATGCTGCTCAAGGCGATCGAGGAAGTGTCCTCGGCGCCGAACGCGATGATGGCGGCCGAGATGGCGCTGATCCGCATGACCCATGTCGCCGATCTGCCCGACCCGGAGACGCTGATGCGCAAGGTGCAGCAGGGCGGTGGCGCGGGCGGCGGGCGCGGCCCCGCGGCGGGCGGCTCCAACGGTGGCGGCGGGCCGCGTGCCGCGGCGACGACGCGGGTGATGCTCGGCGGGCCGATGCTGACGGGCGCCCCCTCCGGCGCGGCGGTGGCGCTGGCCGGTGCGGCCCCGGCGCTCTCCGCCTATGCCCGTTTCGAGGATGTGGTCGAGCTCATTCACCGCATGCGCGACATGAACCTGCTGATCGCGGTCGAGCGCGGCGTGCGCCTCGTGCGCTACTCGCCCGGGCGAATCGAGTTCGAACCCGCCCCCGAGGCCCCACGCGACCTCGCCGCGACGCTGGCAAGCCGGCTGCAGGGCTGGACCGGCGCGCGCTGGGGCGTTTCCGTCGTCTCCGAGGGCGGCGCGCCGACGATCGACGAGGTCCGCAACGCCGCGGTGATCGAGGCGAAGGCCGCCGCGCTCGAAGGCAATGCGGTGGTGCAGGCGATCTTCGCCGCCTTCCCGAAGGCGCAGTTCGAACAGGTCACCCTCGCCGCCGATCTCGCCCTCGAACAGGCCGCCGAGGCGCTGCCCGAGGTCGAGGACGAATGGGATCCGTTCGAGGATCACTGAGCCGGGCCGCCGCCCCTTGTTCCGCGCCGGGGGCGTGCGTATCTCAGACGAAACACCTGACGGGAGAGCGACATGCTGAAGGGACTGGGCCAGCTTGGCGACATGGCCAAGATGATGAAGGCCGCGAAGGAGATGCAGGAGCGCATGGTCGCCCTGCAGGAGGAGCTTGGCCGGATCGTGGTGATCGGCGAGGCGGGCGCCGGCCTCGTCAAGGCGCGCGTCACCGCCAAGGGCGATCTGACCGGCCTCGAGATCGACCCGACGATCCTCGTCGCCTCGGAAAAGGAAGTGGTCGAGGATCTGATCGTCGCCGCGGTGAAGGAGGCGCAGGCCAAGGCCATCGCCCGCCAGGCCGAGGAACAGCGCAAGCTGATGACCGAGCTCGGCCTGCCCACCGACATGCCGATCCCCGGCTGAGCATGGCCGGCCCGCGCGACGAGATCGAGGGGCTGATCGCGCTGATGGCGCGGCTGCCGGGGCTTGGCCCCCGCTCGGCGCGGCGCGCGGTGCTGCACCTGCTGCGCCGGCGCGAGGGGCAGATGGCGCCGCTCGCCGCCGCCCTTGCCCATGTCGCCGCCTCCGCGCGCGATTGCCCGATCTGCGGCAATATCGCGATGGGGGAAAGCTGCGAGATCTGCTCCGATCCCGCCCGCGCGACGGGCGAGATCTGCGTCGTCGAGGATGTCGCCGATCTCTGGGCGATGGAGCGCGGTCATGCCTTCAAGGGCCGCTATCACGTTCTGGGCGGCGTGCTGAGCGCGCTCGACGCGGTCGGACCCGAGGAGCTCGGCATTCCGCGGCTGATCGCGCGGGTGCGCGACGAGGGGATCGCCGAGGTGATCCTCGCGCTCAATGCCACGGTCGAGGGCCAGACCACCGCGCATTACATCGCCGAGGCGCTGGAGGAGGCGGGGGTCAAGGTCACCAGCCTCGCCCAGGGCGTGCCGATCGGCGGCGAGCTCGACTATCTCGACGACGGCACGATCCAGGCGGCGCTGCGCGCGCGCCGTGCGCTCTGATGGCGACCGATCCGGAAACCGCCGCCTTCTTCCTCGAACAGCTCGACGGGCACCCCGATTGCGCCGGCGTCGCCCTGCGCCGGATGTTCGGCGAATATGCGGTGCAGCGCGAGGGCAAGACGCTTGGCCTGATCTGCGACGACACGCTCTTCGTGCGGCAATTGCCGGAGGTGACGGCCTTTCTCGACACCCCCGTCGCAGGCCTGCCCTACCCCGGCGCGAAGCCCTGGTGGCGCATCGAAGCCGATCTTTGGGAGGATTCGGACTGGCTCGCGCGACTCGTCTGCCTGCTCGATCTGGTGATTCCCGCGCCGAAACCGAAACGCCCGCGCAAGGATGGCCGCGCAAGCCCCCGTCGCAAGGCGCCGGACGCCCGCTGAGGGAACCCGGGCAATCAATTGATACCAAAAGATTATTCTTAAACTAAAAACCATACTGTTTAGTTCAAGTGGCAAGAATCCGCCACTCGATGTCGCATTCACGTTCTCGCGACTTCAACATCAACGCAGATCACCGGTATCAGTTCCCTCGAGACGAGCAAAAACCAACAAGACCGAGCCCCGTTCCCGATGCTTGACGATATCCGCGCCCCGAAGGGCTCCCTTCGGACCCTGATTCTCTGTGCCTTCGCGCTCTCGCTTGCGGCCTGCTCCGGCACCGCGCAGATGTCCTCCCCCACGGAAATGCATTTCGCCGCCCCGCGCGCCCATGCCAGCGGCATCGACCCGCAGCGCCGCGAGGTCGCCGTCGCGCTCGCTCAGGAAATGCACAAGCGCGGCCAGCGCGTCTGGTGCGTGCCTTTCGCGCGCAACGTCACCGGGCTGCAGCTGCGCGGCAATGCCGGCACCTGGTGGCGCCAGGCCGATGGCGTCTACGAGCGCAGCCACGCGCCGAAGGTCGGCGCGGTGATGGCCTTCAGCGCGACGCGCAAGATGCCGATGGGCCATGTCGCCGTCGTCTCCGACATCGTCTCCGACCGCGAGATCCGCGTCGATCACGCGAACTGGAAGCGCAATCAGGTCTCGCTCGGCATGCGGGTGATCGACGTTTCGAAGAAAAACGACTGGAGCCAGGTGCGGGTGATGAGCCAGCCGAACGCCGCCGGCCGCGTCTATCCGGTCTCGGGCTTCATCTCCGACCGCGGCTGAGCCGCCGGGCCGCGGCGACGCCCCCTTCGCCCCCGCGCCTGCCCTCACGGCCATTGATCCGCCCTGCCCCGCCCGCTATCACGGGGGAAAACTGGGGAAACGCATCGATGAACCGTCTCTATCACGTCGCGCTCTCGCCCTTCTGCCGGAAGGTGCGCCTGACGCTCGCCGAGAAGAAGATCGAAGTCGAACTCGTCGAGGAACGCTACTGGGAACGCAGCCCCGAGTTCCTGCGCCGCAACCCCGCGGGCAAGGTGCCGGTGCTGCGGCTCGACACCCGGCTGATGAGCGAGAGCCAGGCGATCTGCGAATATCTCGACGAGACGGTGCCGACGCCCCCGCTGATGCCGCGCGACGCCGAGGCGCGCTACGAGGTGCGCCGGCTCTGCGGCTGGTTCGACGACAAGTTCAACGCCGAAGTCACCGCCAAGGTGATGGGCGAGCGGGTCTGGAAGAAGGTCCAGAAAAAGGGCTACCCCGACAGCAAGACGGTGAAGGAGGGGCTTTCGGCGATCAAGTATCACCTCGACTACATGGGCTGGCTGCTCGATCAGCGCCGCTGGCTCGCGGGGGATGTGATGACCTTGGCCGATTTCGCCGCCGCCGCGCATCTGAGCTGCCTCGACTATATTTCGGATGTCGACTGGAACCGCTCCGCCGCGGTGAAGGACTGGTATGCGAAGATCAAGTCGCGCCCGGCCTTCCGCTCGCTGCTCGCCGATCAGCTGCCCGGCATGCCGCCCGCCCCGCAATATGCCGAGCTCGATTTCTGAGCACGCCGGGGGCTTCGCGCCCCCGGACCCCCGCGGGATATTTCTTCACTTTGGAAGACGAGATCGCCCCCTTTCCAAAGTGCGGCAAATATCCCAGGGGTGAATTTCCGCAGGAAAGAGGGGGC
>NZ_JBFXGV010000048.1:0-28767 GCF_050177655.1 Paenirhodobacter sp. | reverse complement strand
TGGATCAGCGGAAGGCGGGTCAGAAGCAAGGGCGCCCCGGCGCTTGCCGGGGCGGAGGTCGTGGTTTCGGTCACTTGATCGCCTGTTCCCAAAGCGGGCCTTTCCTGGGGCCGTCAGGGCGCGCCCGGGGGGCGCGCCGGTTAGCTCAGAACCCGGCGCCGAAGGAGCGCGGCGCGGGGTCGATCACCACGACCTGGCTGTTGCGGATCTCCGCCACGGCAAGGCCGCGTTCGTTGGTGCCGTCGTTGCGCAGCCGGAAGATGCCGTTGACGCCGACGAAGCCCGAGGGCTGGGTGAGCGCGCCGCGGGTGAGCGCATCGGCGCGGCCCGATTTCACCAGCGCGCCGATCGCGGCGATGCCGTCATAGGCGAGCCCTGCGATCGGATGAGGAGCCTCGCCGAAGGCGGCCTCGTAGCGCGATTTGAAGCGCTGGTTCAGGCTCGGATCGGGGAGCGCGAACCAGCCGCCCTGCAGGCCCGGCAGGGCGAGCGTCGCCTGCGGGATGTCCCAGCGGGTGAGGCCGATGAACTTCGTCTGGCCCGGGTTGACGCCGTTGTCGGGCAGAAGTTGCGCGAGCATCGGCAGCGCGCCGGCGGTGTCGGCGGTCATGAAGAGCGCGTCGACATCGCCCGATTTCACGCGCTGCGCGATCGCGGGCACCGCCCCGGTCACGCCCTGCTGCGAGAACGGGTAGGAGGCGACGCCGGCCAGCTGGGCGCCCGAGCGCGAGATCGCGCCCTCGATCGCCTTCGCGCCGATCTCGCCCGCGGTGGTCTGGTCGTTGACGACGAGGATGCGCCGCTTGCCCTGCGCGGCGGCATAGCTCGCCAGCCGGTTCGCGGTGTTCGGGAAGGACGGCCCGAGCACGAAGACGTTGCCGCCCGCGATATCGGTGTTGTTCGAGAAGGAGAGGACGTTCACGCCCTTGTCGGCGACGGCGAGGCCGACGGCATTGGCCGATTCGGCGAAGACCGGGCCGAGGATGATCTTGGCGCCCTCGTCGACCGCCTTCGAAGCCATCGCGCCGGCCTGCGCCGCGGAGCCGCCGGTATTGTAGACGCGCAGGTCGATCTTCACCCCGTTGAGGTCGGAGATCGCGAGATCGGCGGCCTGGCGCAGCGATTTCGCAAGCGTCTCGTCGCCGGTATTGCCCGAGCCCGCGGGCACGAGCAGGGCCACCGGCACCGCGGCATTGGTGTCGATCTTCGGCCCGCTGCCGCCGCCCGCGCCGGCGATCGGCTCGCAGGCGGCGAGCCAGAAGACGGAGAGCACCGCGCCGAGACGCAGCAGGGGGTTGCGGGGGGTGCGCAAAGTCGCGAACATGAACAGCCTCTGGTCAGGGCGGGGGACGGGCGAACCGTAAGCGTTTCGTCTCGCGAAGTAAACTTGGCAACGGATGCGAAAGGCAGGGTTGTGGACGAGATCGGCGAAGACGGCGGAAGCGCGCCGGTCGGGGCGGGGATGTCGGGGCGGAAGCTGGCTCCCGGGCTTTATTTCGTGGCGACGCCGATCGGCGCGGCGCGCGACATCACGCTGCGCGGCCTAGATATTCTGCGCGAGGCGGATGTGCTTGCGGCGGAGGACACGCGGACGCTGCGCCACCTGATGGAGATCCACGGCGTGCCGCTCGCCGGGCGTCAGGTGGTGGCCTATCACGATCACAACGGCGAACAGGCGCGCCCGCGGATCCTGCGCGCGCTCGCCGAGGGGCTGTCGGTCGCCTATGCCTCGGAAGCGGGCACGCCGCTCGTCGCCGATCCGGGGTTTCAGCTCGGCCGCGCCGCGATCGCAGAAGGCCATCGCACCTTTGCCGCGCCGGGCGCCTCGGCGGTGCTCGCCGCGCTCACCGTCTCGGGCCTGCCGACCGATCGGTTTCTCTTCGCCGGCTTCCCGCCGCATGGCGGCAGCGCAAGGCGGAAATGGCTCGCCGAATTCGCCGCGGTGCCGGCGACGCTCGTGTTCTACGAATCGCCCAAGCGTCTTGGGGAAATGTTAACCGATCTGGTGCAAGACTTCGGAACGGATCGGGAGGCGGTCGTCTGCCGCGAGCTGACGAAACGCTTCGAAGAGGTGCGACGCGGACCCCTTGGCGAACTTGCGGCGGAATTTTCCGGCAAGACGGTGAAGGGTGAGATCGTCGTTCTCGTCGACCGGCCCCGGGGACGGCAGTTCGGCCCTGAGGATGTGGAAGCGGCCCTGCGCGAACGTCTCGCGCAGATGAGTGTGAAGGATGCGGCGGCGGAAGTGGCCGAGGCGCTGGGTCTGCCCCGGCGCGAGGTTTACCAACGGGCCCTGGCGATGGAGCGGGACGAATGAGCGGAGCGACTTCCTACCATGCCGGCCTGGCCGCGGAGCGTCAGGTCGCCGTGCATTACCAGAACGCCGGGCGCCGGATCGCCGCGCATCGCTGGCGGGGCCGTTACGGCGGCGAGATCGACCTCATCGCGCGGGAGGGCGACAAGGTCATCTTCATCGAGGTGAAACGCGCGGAGACCCATGCCTGGGCGGTCGAGCGTCTGAGTGAAAGGCAGATGCGCCGGATCTGCATCTCGGCAGAGGAATTCGTCGCGATGACGCCCGATTGCGCCAATCTCGACATGCGATTCGACGTCGCGCTCGTCGACGGGCAAGGCCGCATCGAGATCCTGGAAAACGCCTATCTGTTCGACTGAGCAGGGGGCGTTGCGCGCCGGAGCGATTGCATCGCGCGCGGCGGCGGGGCATCAAGGTCGCAACGAAAGGGGGGCGCCATGTCCTTGAAAGTTGCGATCCAGATGGACCCGATCGGGCCGATCAACATCGATGCAGACAGCACCTTCCGCATCGCGCTCGAGGCGCAGGCGCGGGGGCATTCGCTGTTCTACTACACGCCCGACAAGCTGATCTATCGCGAGGGCGGTGTCTTCGCCCGCGGCTGGCCGCTCACGCTGCGCCGCGAACAGGGCAACCACTACACGCTCGGCGAGGAGGCCGAGGTCGATCTCGGCGGTTTCGACGTCGTCTGGCTGCGGCAGGATCCGCCCTTCGACATGGGCTATATCACCACGACCCATATTCTCGACCGGATCCATCCGAAGACGCTTGTCGTCAACGACCCGTTCTGGGTGCGCAACTCGCCTGAGAAGCTCCTGGTCCTCGACTTCCCCGACCTCACCCCGCCGACGCTGATCGCGCGCGACCTCGCCACGATCCGCGACTTCAAGGCGCGCCACGGCGATGTCATCCTCAAGCCGCTCTACGGCAACGGCGGCGCCGGGGTCTTCCGGCTCGATCCGAACGACCGCAACCTCGCCTCGCTGCACGAACTTTTCACCGGCATCAATCGCGAGCCGCTGATCGTGCAGAAATACGTCCCCGCCGTGGTCAAGGGCGACAAGCGCATCATCCTCGTCAATGGCGAGCCGGTCGGCGCGATCAACCGCGTCCCCGCCGCGGGGGAAACCCGCTCGAACATGCATGTCGGCGGGCGGCCGGAAAAGACGGAGCTCACCGAACGCGAGCGCGAGATCTGCGCGCGAATCGGGCCGGTCCTGCGCGAGAAGGGGCAGATCTTCGTCGGCATCGACGTGATCGGCGACTGGCTGACCGAGATCAACGTCACCTCCCCCACCGGGATCCAGGAGCTCGAGCGCTTCGACGGCACCAATACCGCGGCGCTGATCTGGGAGGTGATCGAGGCGAAACGGGCGGCGGCATGAGCCTGCGGCTGAGCCTTCTCGACATGGCGCTGCGGCTGACCGTGAAGCGCTGGGCGGAGCGGGCGGCCGATCCCGTTCAGGCGCGGCGCGACATGGAGCGTTCGGCCGGCTGGACGCTGCGCCGCGCGCCCGGGACGATCACGCGCTGGGGGCATCTGGGCGCGCGCCCGACGCTCTCGATCCGCACCGCTGCGGGGAGCGGGCCGGGCCGCGTGCTCTATTTCCACGGCGGCGCGCATGTTTCGGGTTCGCCGCTCACCCATCTGTCGATGCTCAGCTGGCTCGCCCGGCTCTCGCGCACCGAGATCCTCGCCGTGGATCAGCGCCTCGCGCCCGAGCACCCCTATCCGGCGGCGCTCGAGGATGCTGAGGCGGCCTGGGACGATCTGATCGCCTCGGGTCTGCGCCCCGAGCAGATCGTGCTGGCAGGCGACAGCGCGGGGGGCGGGCTTGCGCTTGCGCTGCTCTCGCGGCTTTGCGTGCGCGGCACGCCGCCGGCGGGGCTCGTCGGTTTCGCGCCCTGGACCGATCTGACCGGCGCCTCGCCCTCGATGCGCGACAATGCCGAAAGCGACGCGATGCTCGTCGCCCATCGCCTGCCCGAGGTCGCCGCGCTTTACCTTGGCGACACGCCGGCGACCGATCCGGGCGCCTCGCCGCTCTTCGCGACCTTCCCGGGTTGCCCGCCGGTGCTGCTGCAATGTTCCGAGATCGAGATCCTGCGCGACGACAGCCTGCGCATGGCGGAGCGGCTGCAAGGCTTCGGCGCCGAGGTCACGCTGCAATGTTGGGAGGCGACACCGCATGTCTGGCATCTCTTCGTCGGCTGGGTGCCCGAGGCGCGCGCGGCGTTGCTGAACGCCGCCGAGGCGACCCGCGCGATGCTCAGCGCGTCGCGAAAGTGAGCCGGTAGCTCACCGCCTCGGCGAGATGCGGGCGGCGCACCTCGGCCGAGCCCTCGAGATCGGCGATCGTGCGCGCCGTGCGCAGCACCCGGTGATAGCCGCGCGCGGTGAGGCCGAACTTCTCCGCCACCTTGCCCAGCAACTCGCGCCCCTCCGCATCGGGGGCCGCGATTTCCTCGAGCACGGCGCCCTCGGCCTCGGCATTCACGCGCAGCTCGGGATGGCCGGCGAAGCGCTGCGTCTGGATCGCGCGCGCCGCAGCGACGCGGGCGGCGACGGTGGCCGAGCTTTCGCCCGCGGCGGGCAGGTCGAGCTCGCGCCAGTCGACGGCGGGCACCTCGATGCGCAGGTCGAACCGGTCCATCAGCGGGCCGGAGATCCGGCCGAGATAGTCCTCGCCACAGGCCGGCACCCGGGCGCAGGCGCGCGCCGGATCGCCCAGATGGCCGCAGCGGCAGGGATTCGCGGCGGCCACGAGCAGGAAGCGGCAAGGGTAGCGCACATGGGCATTGGCGCGGGCGACGACGACCTCGCCGGTCTCGATCGGCTGGCGCAGGGTTTCGAGCACGGCGCGCGGATATTCGGGGAATTCGTCCATGAAAAGCACGCCGTTATGCGCGAGGCTCACCTCGCCCGGGCGCGCGCCGCGGCCGCCGCCGATCATCGCCGCCATCGAGGCGGTGTGATGGGGCGCGCGGAACGGGCGCTGTCGCGAGATGCCGCCCTCGCTCAGCAGGCCGGAAATCGAGTGGATCATCGAGGTCTCGAGCGCCTCGGCGGGGCTCAGATCGGGCAGGATCCCGGGCAGCCGCGCGGCGAGCATCGACTTGCCGGCGCCGGGCGGGCCGACCATCATCAGGTGATGCCGCCCCGCCGCCGCGATCTCGAGCGCGCGTTTCGCGCGTTCCTGCCCCTTCACGTCGCGCAGGTCGCGATGCGCCGCGGGGGCGGTCACCTCGCCCGGGCGCGCGGGGGCGAGCGGTGCCTGCAGCGTCAGATGGCGCAGCGCCTCGGTCAGCGTTGCGGGGGCGTAGACGGGCGTCGCGGCGACCCAGGCCGCCTCCGCCCCGCAGGCCTTCGGGCACATCAGCGCCTTGCCCTCCTCGGCCGCCGCCATCGCCGCGGGCAGCGCGCCGGTGACCGGCACGATCCGCCCGTCGAGCGAGAGCTCGCCGATCGAGACCAGCTCCTCGACATCCTCGGGCGGCACCACCTCGATCGCCGCCATCAGCGCGAGCGCGATCGGCAGGTCGAAATGCGAGCCCTCCTTCGGCAGGTCGGCGGGCGAGAGGTTCACCGTGATCCGCCGCATCGGCAGCGCGATCGAAAGCGCGGAAAGTGCCGCGCGCACCCGCTCGCGCGCCTCGCTCACCGCCTTGTCGGGCAGGCCGACGATCGAGAAGGCGGGCATCCCGGGCGCGAGGGCGCATTGCACCTCGACCCTGCGCGCCTCGACCCCCTCGAAGGCCACCGTGAATGTGCGTGCGACCATGATCCGCTCCAGAATGGTTAACGGCTAAACGGCATCTCTTGACGAATGGTTAACAAATCTTGCGCGCAGGGGCGATTTTCGCATCCGGGAAAGGGGGTGCGGCGGCCAAAATTAATGGTGTATTGCGAATAGAACTTTTTCGTGAGGAACCAATTCGCGCGCGAGACATTGAACCCGGGATGCGGCATACTGCCTGGGCAGAGCACGCCGACAGTGGGGTTGGAGAGCCCCGGGAGACTGGCCATGGCACTCGATGGGATGACCGACGAAACGCTTCCGCGGCAGGCGATGCGCGCGGAATACCTCGACGCCGAGACGGAGGCCGAGCTGGCGCGCGCATGGCGTGACCGGCGCGACCAGCAGGCGTTGCATCGTCTCGTGACCGCCTACATGCGGCTTGCGATCTCGATGGCTTCGAAATTCCGCCGCTACGGCGCGCCGATGAGCGACCTCATCCAGGAGGCCTCGCTCGGCCTGATGAAGGCGGCCGACAAGTTCGACCCCGACCGCGGCGTGCGGTTCTCGACCTATGCGGTGTGGTGGATCAAGGCCTCGATCCAGGAATTCGTGATGCGCAACTGGTCGATGGTGCGCACCGGCTCGACCTCCTCGCAGAAGGCGCTGTTCTTCAACCTCAAGCGGGTGCAGGCGCAGATCGAGCGCGAGGCGGATGCCGAGGGCGTGGCGCTCGACGGCGCGCAGATGCGCCAGCGCGTGGCCGAGGTGATCGGTGTGCCGCTCGCCGATGTCGAAATGATGGAGGGGCGGCTTTCGGGCTCGGACTTCTCGCTCAACGCGATGCAGTCGGGCGACGAGGACGGCCGCGAATGGGTCGAGACGCTGGAAGATGACGGCGCCACCCCGGAAGAGGCGACGACCGATTCGCATGACGGCGCGCTGATGCGCGGCTGGATCAGCGAGGCGATGGGGCGGCTGAGCGACCGGGAGCGCTATATCGTCACGGAGCGGCGCCTGATCGAGGAGCCGCGCACGCTGGAATCGCTGGGCGCGGAGCTGGGGCTGTCGAAGGAACGCATCCGTCAGCTCGAGGCGCAGGCCTTCGGCAAGATGCGCAAGAGCCTTGAAACCCATGGGGCGGAGGTTGCAAGTTTCTTCGCATGAAGACACTTGCCCTTTGCCTTGCCGTTCTCGCCGCGCCCGCGCTGGGTGCGGAGATTTCCGCCGCCGATCTGACCGCCCGCCTCACCGCCGATCCGCCCGCGATCGCGGTGCTGGGCGAGGTGCATGACAACCCGATCCACCATGAGAACCAGGCCGCCGCGGTGGCGGCGCTGAAGCCGCGCGCGCTGGTGTTCGAGATGCTCGAGCCGGGGCAGGCGGCACGGATCACGCCGGGGCTGATCGCCGATCCCGCGAAGCTCGCCGAGGTGCTCGGCTGGGAGGCCTCGGGCTGGCCCGATTTCGCCATGTACGCGCCGATCTTCGCCGCGGCGCCCGAGGCGCGCTATTACGGCGCGGCGCTGCCGCGGGCCGAGGTGCGGCGCGCCTTCAAGGAGCCCCTGGCGCAGGTCTTCGGCCCCGAGGCCGCGCGCTATGGCCTCGATCAGCCCTATCCCGGGCCGCTGGAAAAACAACTCGAAGCTGAGACCCAGGCCGATCACTGCGGCGCGCTGCCCGAAGACATCCTGCCCGGCATGGTCGCGGCGCAGCGGCTGCGCGACGGGGCTTTCGCGCGCACGACGCTGCAAGCGCTGGCCGAGACCGGCGGGCCGGTCGCGCTCATCACCGGCTCGGGCCATGCCCGCGCCGATCGCGCCGTGCCCGCGCTGATCCGTCAGGCCGATCCGGGGGTGAAGCTCCTCGCCCTTGGTCAGCTCGAGGCCCCGGCCGAGGGCGATCAGCCCTTCGATCTCTGGATCGTGACGCCCGCGGCGGAGCGCGAAGACCCCTGTCTCGCCTTCCGCAAACCCTGAGCCGCGCTTGCGCCGCCGGGCGCCGCGCCCTACACCTTGGCCAAAGGCGGAGGAAGCGATGCTTGCGGGCAAACGGATATTGCTGATCATCGGCGGCGGCATCGCGGCCTATAAGGCGGCGGAGCTGATCCGGCTGATCCGCGGGCAGGGCGGCGCGGTGACGCCGGTGATGACGGGGGCGGCGGCGGAATTCGTCACGCCGCTGACGGTCTCGTCGCTCGCCGGCGAGGCGGTGCATCGCGACCTCTTCGATCTGACCCACGAGGCCGAGATCGGCCATATCCAGCTTAGCCGTGCGGCCGATCTGGTGGTGGTGGCGCCGGCGACGGCGGATCTGATGGCGAAGATGGCGGCGGGGCTGGCCAATGACCTCGCCTCGACGCTGCTGCTGGCGACCGACAAGCGGGTGCTGATCGCGCCGGCGATGAATGTGCGGATGTGGCATCACCCGGCGACGCAGCGCAATCTCGCGCAGCTTGGCGCCGATGGCGTGCTTTGCGTCGGCCCGAATGCGGGCGACATGGCCTGCGGCGAGCATGGGCTGGGCCGGATGGCGGAGCCCGCCGAGATCCTCGCCGCGATCACCGCGGCGCTTGCCGACGGCCCGCTCAAGGGGCGCCATGTCCTCGTCACCTCCGGCCCGACGCATGAGCCGATCGACCCGGTGCGCTATATCGCGAACCGCTCGTCGGGCGCGCAGGGCACGGCGCTCGCCGCCGCGCTGCGCGATCTGGGGGCGCGCGTGACCTTCGTGACCGGCCCGGCGACGGTGCCGCCGCCCGCCGGGGTGACGGTGGTCAGGGTCGAGACCGCGCGGGAGATGCTGGCCGCGGTCGAGGCCGCGCTGCCCGCCGAGGCCGCCGTCTTTGCCGCTGCGGTGGCCGACTGGCGCGTCGCCAATGCCGCGGGGCAGAAGATGAAGAAGGACGGCTCGGGCCGGGCGCCCGCGCTCGAATTCGCGGAAAACCCCGACATCCTCGCGACGGTGTCGAAGAGGAGCGCGGGGCGGCCGCGCCTCGTCGTCGGCTTCGCCGCCGAGACGCATGAGGTCGAACGCCACGCCACCGAGAAACGCGCGCGCAAGGGCTGCGACTGGATCGTGGCGAATGACGTGAGCCCGGGGACCGGGATCATGGGCGGTACCGAGAACGCGGTGACGATCATCGACGCGGGGGGTGCCGAGCATTGGGAGCGGATGGGCAAGGATGCGGTCGCGCGCCGGCTTGCTGCGCGCATTGCTGCGGCGCTGGGCGCGGATTGACGGGGCGGACGCTCCGCGGGGGATATTTTTCACTTTGGAAACGGCTTCCAAAGTGGCGAAATATCCCCGCCGGAGGCATCCCCGGCCGGGACCGGGGGCAACGAAAGGACGAAGATGAAACCGATCGTGAAGGTGGTCCGCGAGGATTGGGCCGATCCGGAGGTGGCGCTGCCCGCCTATGAGACGCCGGGTGCCGCGGGCGCCGATCTGCGCGCCAATCTGCGCCCCGAGGAGCGCAGCCTCGGCTTCACGCTGCGCCCGATGCAGCGCGCGATCATCCCGACCGGGCTGCGCGTCGAGATCCCCGAGGGGTTCGAGATGCAGATCCGCCCGCGCTCGGGCCTCGCCTTTCGCCACGGCATCTCGATGCCGAACACGCCCGGCACGATCGACAGCGACTATCGCGGCCCGCTTGGCGTGCTGATGGTCAATATCGGCGCGCATGACTACACGATCGCGCATGGCGAGCGGATCGCGCAGGCGGTGGTCGCGCCGGTGGTGCAGGTGGTCTACGAGATCACCGAAGAGCCGCTGAGCGGCACCGCGCGCGGCGAGAACGGCTTCGGCTCGACCGGCAAGGCATGACCGGGCTGGTCCTGCTTGCGGCGCTCTTGGCGCTTGGCCTGGCGCTTCGGGCGCCGGGGCGGATCGTGCTGAGCATGCTGGGGCTGCTCTGGGCGGGGATCGTGCTCGTCCATCTGCTTTTGCCCGAGGGCAATCCTCTGCGCGCGACATTGGGCGGCAGTCTCACCGGCTGGCTCGCGCTGGGTGTCGTTGCGGTGCTGGTGCTGGCCTATCGGGCGATGCTGCGCGCGCTGCGGGCGCGGGCGATCACGCCGCCGGCGCGCGCCGAGGGCACCTTTTCCGAGGCCGAACTCGACCGCTACGCGCGCCACATTCTGCTGCGCGAAGTGGGCGGGCCCGGGCAGCGCAAGCTCAAGGCGGCGAAGGTGCTGGTGGTGGGGGCAGGGGGGCTTGGCTCGCCGGTGCTGCTTTACCTTGCCGCGGCGGGCGTGGGCACGATCGGCATTGTCGACGACGACGCGGTGTCGTCGTCGAACCTGCAACGGCAGGTGCTGCACCGCGACGCCGACATCGGCAAGCCGAAGGTGTTTTCGGCCGAGGCGGCGCTGACCGCGCTCAACCCTTTCATCGAGATCCGCCCCTACAATCGCCGTCTGACCGAGGAAAACGCCGCGGGTCTGATCGCCGATTATGATCTGGTGATTGACGGCTGCGACAATTTCGAGACGCGGCATCTGGTGAACCGGGCCTGCGTCGAGGCGGGCAAGCCGCTGCTTTCCGGTGCGATCACGCAATGGGAGGGGCAGCTGAGCCTCTACGATCCCGCGCGCGGCGCGCCCTGCCTTGCCTGTGTCTTTCCGGTGATCCCGGCGGCGGGGCTCGCGCCCAGCTGCGCCGAGGCGGGGGTGATGGGCGCGCTGCCCGGCATCGTCGGCGCGATGATGGCCGCCGAGGCGATCAAGGAAATCACCGGCGCCGGCGCCACGCTGCGCGGGCGGCTGGTGATCCACGATGCGCTCTGGGGCGAGAGCCGGCAGATTGCGGTGAAGCGCGATCCGGCCTGCAAGATCTGCGGTGCGATCCACTGACGGCGGCGGAAGCCTCCGGCGGGAGTATTTTGCCAAGGAAATGCAGCTTTTTCTTGGTTCAAATACTCATCCGAAGATTTGACCGGGCACGCCGCCGGGCCCCTTTCCCTTGCGGCGCTCAAGGCCTAGCTTGAGCGCAAAGGAGATCTTTCGATGACCAATCCGCTGCTCGCGCCCTGGGAGGGCGCCTTTGCCCTGCCGCCTTTCGCCGCGATCCGCGACGAGGATTTCGGCCCCGCTTTCGAGGTGGCGCTGACCGAGGCGCGCGCGCATATCGCCGCGATCGCCGCCAATCCGGAGGCGCCGACATTCGCCAATGTGATCGAGGCGATGGAGCAGGCCGAGGGCGCGCTCGACCGGGTTTCGGGGGTGTTTTACAATCTTTCCAGCGCCGACAGCACGCCCGCGCGTGAGGCGTTGATGCGCGATCTGGCGCCGAAGATGGCGGCTTTCGCCTCGGAAGTGACGATGAACCGGCCGCTTTTCGAGCGCGTCGCGGCGCTTTGGGAGGGGCGTGCGGGGCTGGGGCTGACGCCCGAACAGGCGCGGGTGCTCGAGCTTTACTACAAGATGTTCATCCGGCTTGGCGCCGCGCTCGAGGGCGAGGCCGCGACGCGGATGAGCGCGATCAAGGAGCGGCTTGCCGTGCTTTCGACCGCGTTTTCGCAAAACCTGCTCGCCGATGAGCGTGACTGGTTCCGCCCGCTTTCCGAGGAAGACCTCGAAGGCCTGCCCGATTTCGTCGTGGCCGCCGCGCGCGAGGCGGGCAAGGAACGCGGCGCCGCGGGGCCGGTGCTCACGCTCAGCCGCTCGCTGATCGTGCCGTTTTTGCAATTCTCGCCGCGCCGCGACCTGCGCGAGATCGCTTATGAGGCCTGGACCGCGCGCGGCGCGAATGGCGGCGAAACCGACAACCGGGCGAATGCCGCCGAGATCCTCGCGCTGCGCGAGGAGCGCGCGAAGCTTCTCGGCTATGCGAGTTTCGCCGATTACAAGCTCGAGCCCGAGATGGCGAAGACACCGGCGCATGTGCGCGATCTGCTCATGCGGGTCTGGGCGCCGGCGAAGGCGCGGGCCGAGGCGGATGCGGAAAAGCTGACCGAGATGATGCATGCCGAGGGCGGCAATGGCGTGCTCGAACCCTGGGACTGGCGCTATTACAGCGAGAAGCGCCGCGTCGCCGAGCATGATTTCGACGAGGGGCAGCTGAAACCCTATCTCTCGCTCGAGGCGATGCTGGGCGCGATGTTCGACACTGCGCATCGGCTCTTCCACCTCGACTTCCGCCCGCTCGAGGGGCCGTTCTACCACCCCGACGTGCGCGGCTGGGAAGTCACCCGCGGCGGCAGGCATGTCGCTGTTTTCCTCGGCGATTATTTCGCGCGCGGCTCGAAACGCTCGGGCGCCTGGTGTTCGGCGATGCGGAGCCAGAAAAAACTCGGCGGCGAGGTGCGGCCGATCGTCGTCAACGTCTGCAATTTCGCGAAGGGTGATCCGGCGCTGCTCTCCTATGACGACGCGCGCACGCTGTTCCACGAATTCGGCCATGCGCTGCACCAGATGCTTTCGGACGTGACCTATCAGTTCGTTTCCGGCACCTCGGTCGCGCGCGATTTCGTCGAGCTGCCGAGCCAGCTTTACGAACACTGGATGGAAGTGCCCGAGGTGCTGGAAAAGCACGCCAGGCACTGGAAGACCGGGGCGCCGATGCCGAAGGATCTCCTCGACAAGCTGCTTGCGGCATCGACCTATGATCAGGGCTTTGCCACGGTCGAATATGTCGCCTCGGCGATGGTCGATCTGGCCTTCCATGAGGGCGCCGCGCCCGCCGATCCGATGGCGAAACAGGCCGAGGTGCTGGCGGAAATGGGCCTGCCGCATGCGATCCGGATGCGCCACGCGACGCCGCATTTCAGCCATGTCTTCTCGGGCGACGGCTATTCCTCGGGCTATTACAGCTACATGTGGTCGGAGGTGATGGATGCCGACGCCTTCGCCGCCTTCGAGGAGGCCGGCAGCCCCTTCGATCCGGCGACGGCGGAACGGCTGGAAAAGTTCATCCTGTCGAAGGGCGGCTCGCGCCCGGCCGATGAGGAGTGGCTCGACTTCCGCGGCAAGATGCCGGGCGTCGAGGCGCTGCTGAAGGGGCGGGGGCTGCTCGAGGAGGCGTAAGCCTCAGGCCTCGGGCGGGGTGTCGCGTTTCGGCATGGCCGAAAAAGCGACGCCCGCCGCGGCGAGCATCATCAGGAACGGGTGGTCGCGCACGAGGCGCGGCAGGGTGGTGAGCGCCACCTCCGCAAGCGCCGCCTGCATCGCGGCGGCGCGCGCGGCCTCGGCTTCCGCGCGGGCGCGCGCGCCGATCAGCGCGGCGACGCCCCAGGTGATCAGCGCGGCGAGGAGCGAAAGCCCCGCGATCACGAGCCAGGCCTGCGCCGGGCCGATCAGGGGGGAAAGCGTGTACCAGAGCGCCCCGATCAGCGCGACATAGCCGGTCGCCGCGAAAGTGCCGATGATCACGCCGCTCACCGCGACGCGCCGCGCGCTTGCGACCGGCGCGCCCGCGCCGATCAGCCCCGTTGCGATCTCTTTCAGCATGGCTCCCCCGCCCGTTCCGGCCCGGCCCTGGGCCTCAGCGTTTCGCGAGCAGCGCCGCGGCGAAGCCGATCCCGGCGGCGATGCCGAGCGCGGCAAGCGGATGCGCCCGCACCCGATCCTCTACCACGCCCTCGGCGCCGAGGAAACGATCGCGCGCGAGCGCTCCGGCAGCGCCCGAGCGCGTCGCGATTTCCGCGCCGAGGGCCCTTGCCCGGGCGGCGAGCTCGGCCTTCAGGGTTTCGGCCTGGTCACTCGCCTCGGCGGCGGCCTGCACACCGGTGCCCGCAACGGATTTGCTCAGCTTGCCAAGATCGGCGGTGAGCTGGGCGAGCTGCGCCTCGATCTCGGTGATCTCCGCGGGCAGCTTGCCATTCGACTTGAGGGGGTTCGCGGTAGCCATGGGACTCTCCTGTTTTGGTTCGTCTTCGGCATCTCAACGCGCGGGGGCGGCGGCGGTTCCCTCGAGGTCTTTCCAGACATCCATGTGAATGATGACATCGGCCTGCGGGAAGGCCTCGATGATCGCGCGTTTCAGGCTTGCGGCGATCGCATGGGCGGCTTCGAGCGACTGGCCGCCGTCAAGCTCGATATGCAGCTGCACGAAGAGCTTTGCCCCCGCGGTGCGCGTCTTGAGGTCGTGAAAGCCGCGCACCCCGGGCCAGATCGCGGCGATCTCGGCGAGCTGACCGATCACCTCGGGCGGCGCGGCGCGGTCCATCAGCGCGTGCCAGCCGGAGACGCCGATATGCGCCGCCCCCCAGAGCATGAAGAGCGCGGCGAGGATCGCGACGATGCTGTCGATCCGGGCGAGGCCGAAGCGCGCCGAAAGCGCGAGCGCGAGGATCGCGCCGATCGTCGGCAAGAGGTCGCCGATGTAATGCAGCATGTCGGCGGCGACGACCTTGTTGCCGGTCTGGCGCGAGACCCGCGCCTGCCAGGCGACGAGGAAAAGCGTGACCACCGCCGAGACCGCCATCACCGCGATGCCCATCCCCTCGGAGGCGAGGACATGCGGCTCGGGCGCGACCAGCCGGTGCCCGGCGGCCCAGAGAATCGCACAGCCCGAGGCCGCGACGAAGACCGCCTGGCCAAGCGAGGTGAGATCCTCGACCGAGGTATGGCCGAAGGCGTGATCCTCGTCGGCGGGGCGCGCGGCATAGAGGATCGCGCCGAGCCCGGCGAGCGAGATCAAGAGGTCCATCGCCGAATCGGCGAGCGAGGCGGCGATCGACAGCGCGCCGGTCTGCCACAGCGCCCAGAGCTTGAGCGAGACGAGCAGCAGCGCGACGGAAACGGAGGCGAGCCCCGCCGAAAGGTTCAGGCGTTGCGAAGTGGCATCGTAGGACATGGCGATTCCCGGTTTCAGGCCCGCTGACTAGCGCCAAACGCCGGGTCAGTCACGGATTTCGTCGGCCCCGACGCCCCAGATCTTCGTCTTTTCGACCCAGCCGTCGGCATCCTCGGCGCTGATCTCGCACCAGTCGTGGGTGCAATCGCCGAGCTTCGCGATCGCGCCCGCCTCGGCCAGCGCGGTGACGGCGGATTTCGCGTCGGCGCGGGCGTGCAGCTCGGTCATGTCGTCCTCGACGATCACCGTGCGCACGCCCGAGATCAGCGAATAATGCACCCAGCCGCCAGCGCCGTCGCGGTCCTCGACGCGGCGCCAGTGGCCGAATTCGGCGGTGACCTTGAGCGGCATGCCGGCGTGTTTGAACACCCAGTCGATGCGATGGCTGAGCGAGGGGCCGCGGCGCGCGTTGCCCTCCGACCCCTTGAGCGAGACGAAGCGCGGCAGCGGCAGGTTGGTGACCGGGCCGCGCCCGTTCTTCACCGCCATCGCCATCGAGATTTCCATGTCGGAGGGCGGCGCCTCGTCATCCTCTTCCTGCGCCGCGGCGACCGAGGCGAGGCCGATCGCCGCCACCGTCAGGACCACGCGCCCGAACCCCCGCCCGAAAATCTGCCCGAAGACATTCCAAGCCGCCTGCATCCGCTCTCCGATCCGCCGTTTTCGCCATGGGACATATTCTTGCGCGCAAGATAATTGCGCTAACGTGGCGAAAATCGTCATTTCTGCTCTTGCCGGGCCTTGTATCTTGGCCCTTTGGACGGCACTTTGCACCCAAGCACGGAGCTTTGGAAGAGAGGAGAAACCAACCATGCCCGCACCGCGGCTGAGTGTTGTCGTGACGCGACGGTTGCCGGACGTCGTCGAGAGCCGGATGAAGGAGCTGTTCGACGTCGAATTGCGCGAGAGCGATGCGCCGATGACGCGCGAGGAACTGGTGGCGGCGATGAAGAGCGCCGATGTCCTCGTGCCGACGCTGAGCGATCAGATCGACGCGAACATGCTGGCGCAGGCCGGCGAGCGGCTGAAACTGATCGCGAATTTCGGCGCCGGGGTCGATCATATCGACGTGTCCTCGGCGCGTTCGCGCGGGGTTCTGGTGTCGAACACGCCGGGCGTGGTGACCGAGGACACCGCCGACATGGTGATGGCGCTGATCCTGGGCGTGACGCGGCGGATGCCGGAGGGGATGGCGGTGATGCAGTCGGCCGAATGGCAGGGCTGGTCGCCGAACGCCTTCCTCGGCGGACGGATCGGCGGGCGCCGGCTCGGCATCATCGGCATGGGCCGGATCGGCCAGGCGGTGGCGAAGCGCGCCCGCGCCTTCGGCATGCAGATCCACTACCACAACCGCCGCCGGCTGCGCCCGGAGATCGAGGCGGAATGCGAGGCCACCTATTGGGAAAGCCTCGACCAGATGGTCGCGCGGATGGACGTGATCTCGGTCAACTGCCCGCATACGCCCTCGACCTTCCACCTGCTCAACGCGCGCCGGATCAAGATGATGAAACCGACGGCGGTGATCGTGAACACCTCGCGCGGCGAGGTGATCGACGAGAACGCGCTGACGCGGGCGCTGCGCGCGGGCGAGATCGCGGGCGCCGGGCTCGACGTGTTCGAGCGCGGGCCGGAGATCAACCCGCGGCTGCGCGCGCTGCCCAATGTGGTGCTGCTGCCGCATATGGGCTCGGCCACGGTCGAGGGGCGCGCCGAGATGGGCGAGAAGGTCATCATCAATATCAAGACCTTCGCCGATGGCCACCGGCCGCCGGATCTGGTGGTGCCCGGGGTGATGTGATCCCTGAAAGCCCGGAGCCTGCTCCGGGCTTTCGCTTTGGCGCTAGAGCCGCAGGCTGAGGCCGGAGCCCGCCGGGGCGGTCGCCGTGGCCATCGCCTGCAGGAGGCCGGCATAGGCATTGGGCCCGGCCGCCGCCTCGAACCGGGCGAGGAGGGCGGAGCCGTCCGCGGCGCTGGCACTGCCGGGCAGCGTTGCGCCCTCGGAATAGGCCGTCGCCACGTCCGAGACCCGCTGCAGGATCACCGCGTCGCGGGTGCTTTGCAGCTGCGCCTCGGCCATCGCGCGCGCGGCGCTTTCGTCGAGGGGCAGTTGCGCAAGCTCGGCAAGGGGATTGGCGGTCGCGTCATCGGGCGCATCGGCGGCCGCGCCTTCCGTCGCGCTTCCGGTCAGGATCGCCTTGAGGATCAGGCCGAGCTGCGTCTGGTCGGTGCCCTGCGCGGCCTTTGCCTGTTCGACCGCCTGCGATTGCGGCGCGGCGGCGCTCGCCCCGGAGGCGGCAGCGCTGCTCGCGGCCTCGGTCGCCGCGACGGTGGGGGTGCTGGCCGGTGTGGTGGGGGCGCTGCCGCTGCCGCTGGCCGGCGCACCCTGGCCGCCGCTCGTCGCGACCGGTTGCGCGGTGCCGGAATTCGTCGTCCGCGCCCCGGTCCCCGCCTGCTGCGAGAGGAAGAAATGCAGCAGCGCCGACACATAGCTGAACAGGGTCATCTTCGCCGTCCCGAGTCATTAGAATTTTATTCTAATGCTTCGGAATGGCCCGCGCGCGGGAAAGATGAACTCTTGGTGAATGCCCGGGGGCTCAGAGGAAGAGCTCGATCCCGCGCGATGCGGCGGCGCTTTCGGAGGGGGCGGTCACCGCGGCGAGGCCGAGCACGGAATAGCCGCCGCTCGCCGGATTGACCGCGGCGCTCTGCGCGAGCGAGAGCGTGGTGAAAAGCGGCATCTCGCTGCCGAGGGCCTCTTGCGTCGCGGTGTCCGATGCGGTTTCGCCGGCGGCGCTCTCCGCCTCCGCCGGTGCCGCGCCCGGCGTGAGGCCGAGCACCGCCTGCAGGATCAGCGCGATCTGGCTGAACCCGCCCGCGAAAAGCCGCGTCTTCTGGCTTTTCTGCGGCGTCTCCTGCGCGCCCTGATCCTGTGCGCCGCCATGGCCCAACCCGCCCGATTGCGCCTCGCGCGCCTCGGTCACACCGTCGGCAGCGCGTTCGGCGCCACGCCATGACGGAATCAGCGCCGTTACCGCGCTTACGTATCCAATGAGGGCCATCGCTGCCCACCCTATATTCACCCGCCGCCATCCTACGCCTTCACGGACGCGCGATCACGCGAAACCGCGGCGCATGGTAAACCGCGGCAACCATCCCGCGGCGGGGGCGGTGCGATGTCGCTTTTCGCCCGCAAGTGTCGGGTGGGCCGCCGCGAAACGGGTGCGAACTGGCACAACGGAGGCAGGACCGCGAAGGAGTCGCCCGATGAAAACTCATGTCAAAGCGCTTGTCGTCGGCGGTGGCGCCGTCGGCTGTTCAATCGCCTATCACCTTGCCAAGGCCGGTTGGGAAACCATGCTGGTGGAGCGCGACGAGCTCACCTCCGGCTCGACCTGGCACGCGGCGGGTCTGCTGCCGCTCTTCAACATGGGCTATGCGAGCACCCATATCCACAAATACTCGGTCGATTTCTACAAGACGCTCGAGGCGGAAACCGGGCTGAACGCCGGGTTCAACATCGTCGGCAACCTGCGCATGGCGCAGACCCAGGCGCGGATGGACGAATACATGCTGTATTCCTCCGTGGCCGAGACCGCGGGCGTCTATCACGAGTTCCTCTCGCCGAAGGAGATGAAGGAACGCTGGCCGCTGATGAATTGCGACGACCTGATCGGCGCGCTCTTCCATCCGCAGGACGGCTACATCAACCCCGCCGACGTGACCCAGGCGATGGCGAAGGGGGCGCGTCAGCGCGGCGTCGAGATCAATCGCAAGCTGCAGGTGAACGGCTATTTCTGGACCGGCGACGAATGGATCGTCACGCTGGAAAAGATGGTCGAGAAGGGCGGCATGCTGGTCGGCTCGGGCGAACTCGTCGAAGTGCGGGCCGAGCATGTGGTGACGGCGACGGGCAACCACGCGCAGCGCACCGCGCGGCTTCTCGGTATCAAGATCCCGGCGATCCCGGTCGAGCACCAGTATATCGTGACCGAGCCCGATCCGGCGCTCGTCGCCTGGCGCGCCGCGGGCAACCCCGAGCATCCGGTGCTGCGCGATTCCGATGCGCTCTGGTATGTGCGTGAGGAGCGCGGCGGCTGGATCCTCGGCCCCTATGAGCGCAACGCGCCCGCGCGCTTCATCTACGACGTGCCGGAAAGCTTCCGCGCCGATCTCTTCCAGCTCGACCTCGAGCGGATCGAGAACGAATACATGTCCTTCATCCACCGCCTGCCGAGCTCGGAAACCGTGGGTCTGAAGGACGATTTCAACGGCCCGATCTGCTACACGCCCGATGGCAACCCGCTGGTCGGCCCGGCGCCGGGGCTGCGCAACATGTGGCTGGCCGAGGGGTTCAGCTTCGGCATCACCGCGGCGGGTGGCACCGGCTATTACCTCGCGCAGATGATGGTCGACGGCGAGGCCGAGATCGACATGGCCGCGCTTGATCCGAAGCGCTACGGGTCGTGGATGACGACCGACTATGCGGTGAAGAAGAACGAGGAATGCTACGAGCATGTCTTCATCCTGCACCACCCCGACGAGGAGCGCGAAGCGGCCCGCCCGCTGCGCACCGCGCCCGCCTATGACCGTCAGATCGCGCTGGGCGCGCAGATGGGGCAGGTGAATGGCTGGGAGCGGCCGAACTACTATGGCCCGGTGGGCGCGCCTGCCGATTTCGACCACAATTCCCGCAGCTTCCGCCGCGGTGGCTGGTGGCGATACGCCAAGGCCGAGGCCGAGGCGGTGCGCTCGACCGCGGGGATCATCGACGCCTCCGCCTTCACCAAGCATCTGGTGCGCGGGCCCGGCGCGACGGCCTTCCTCGACGCCTTCACCTGCAACAAGCTGCCGAAGGTCGGGCGCATCAACCTGACCTATGCGCTGACCGAGGCGGGCACGACGCGCACCGAATACACGATCGTGCGGCTCGCCGAGAACGAGTATTACCTGATCTCGGCCGGCGCCTGGACCGCCTATGACGGCGATTTCCTGATGAAGTCGATCGAGGATTTCATCGCCGAGGGCGGCGCGCATGTCGATTGCCACGACATCACCACGCAATGGGGTGTCTACGCGCTCGCCGGGCCGAATGCCCGGGCGATCCTGAACGAGGTGGTGAAGGACGCCTATCCGGAGACGGTGCTGTCGAACAAGCGCTTCCCCTGGCTCAGCTTCCGCAACATCGAGCTCGGCATGTGCCCGGTGCGCGCGGTGCGCGTGGCCTATACCGGCGAGCTGGGCTGGGAGCTGCATTTCCCGGTCGAATTCGGCCGTTACCTCTGGGATCTGCTGCTGAAGGCGGGCGAAAAGCACGGGCTGAAGCCGGTCGGCGCGCGGGCGCAGAACTGGCTGCGGCAGGAAAAGAGCTATCGCGCCTTCGGTACCGAACTTGGCCGCGACGCGACGCCGCTCGAGGCCGGTCTCGACCGCTTCGTCGATCTCGACAAGGAGTTCCGCGGCAAGGCGGCGATGCTGGCCAAGGGGATCCGCGCGAAATGCGTCACGCTGCTGATCGACGGGCCGGAGGACACCGACCCGTGGGGCAAGGAGGCGCTGATCCTGAACGGCGAGAAGATCGGGCGGCTCACCTCGGGCGGTTATTCGGCGGCCTTCGGCAAGCAGATCGGCATGGGCTATGTGCGCCCCGATCTGGCCGAGCCGGGCACCAAGCTCAAGGTCAAGATCCAGCTCAAGGAATGGGATGCGGTCGTCGCGGAGGACAGCCCGCATGACCCGACGAACGCGCGCATTCGCATCGACGGTTGACCCACTCACGGTCGAACGAGGGGGCCCCGCTTCGGCGGGGCCTTTTCGTCACAGCCGGCCGGTGATCTTCTTCAGCCACCAGCGCGTGCCGACGAAGAGGAACCGCCAGTCGGAGAAGAACTCCGGCGGTTTCCCCTCGATCGCGTGGCCCAGGAATTGCAGCACCCAGCCGAGCACGAACAACCCCGCCGCCCAGGGCCAGAGCCCGGGCAGGACGAGGCCGGCGATCCCCATCACGATCGCGACGACGATCATCGGGATGCCGAGCGTATGGGTCAGCTGGTTCCAGCGGTTCTGATGGCCGAGCTCGTAGCGGGCGATCCAGTCGTCCCAGCTCCGCCCTTGCAATAGCGACATGTTTCCTCCCTCGGGCGGCTCCCCCCGCCCGGGGAGAAGGCTAGGGCCGGAGGGCGGCCCCGGTCAAACCCTCTCGCCGGTGACGTGGCGACAGATCAGGGCTGGGCGCGGGCGGAAAGCCAGCTTTGCCAGCTGCCGGCGCTGCCCGCGAAGGCGTTGATGTCGACATTGCCGCCGACGCCGGGCACGACGCCGGTGCCGGTATATTGCCAGAACGACCAGCGCTCGCCCGGGTAGCGCTCGGACGGGTGCGCCGCCACCGTGCGCAGCCAGAACTCGACGCCGCGCATCCGGCCGAGCTCGTTCTCGGCGTAGAAATCGGGGGTGGTGTAGACCACCGGCAAGGTGCCGTAATGGCCGTTCAGGATGTTGAGGAACTCTGCCATCTCGCTGCGCACCGTGGCGCCGTCGGGGCGGCGCTTGCAGGACGACTGGTGGTTCCACTCGATGTCGAGCACCGGCGGCAGGTCGCCCGCCTGGCGCGGCACGTTCTTCATGAACCATTTCGCCTGCTCCTCGGGGGTGCGGCAGAAATAGTAGAAGTGATAGGCGCCGATCGGCACGCCGGCGGCGCGCGCGCGCGGGGCGTTCGCCTCGAAGCCGGGGTCGATATGGTCGCCGCCCTCGGTCGCCTTGACCCAGGCGAAGCTGATGCCGGCGTTGCGCGCCGTCGACCAGTCGATCACGCCCTGGTAGCGCGCCGCGTCGATCCCATGCACCGGGTAATTCGCCGGCACCACCGCGCTCGTGTCCCATTCATGCGGATCGGTGTCGCCGAAGCGCGAGGGCAGGCCCGAGGCGCTGAAGGCCGCGGCGTTGAGCTTGTCGGGCGCCATCAGCTTGCCGCGGCTCGGCCCGCTTTTATGCCCGCCGCCACAGGCCGCGAGCGCCACCGCCAGAGCGGCCAGAAGAAAACCACGACTCACCCGGAACTGCCCCATCCGTGCCCCCATTGTTTTTTGGCAGAATCGCGCAAAACCGTCCGACTGTCACGAGGGGGCAGGGCGCCGGCGGGGCCTTGTGGCGGAAAAGCGCGGGGGGATCCCCCGCGCCTGCCGTTTTCTTCGGCGCCTGCCGGCGGATCGCTCAGCGGCGCGGGCCGAAATCGTCGAGCGTGAGCACGCCGTCGCCGTTCATGTCCCGCATCTTGAACCAGGCGTCGGTGCCGTCGACGAATTCGGCGCGGGTGACGGTGCCGTCCCGATTCGTGTCGAACATCTTCATGCCGTCCTCGGCCGAGACGTTGAGCCCCTGGCCCGCCATGCCCTGACCCATGCCCTGGCCTTGGCCCTGACCCTTGCCCATGCCGGGGCCCTTGCCCTTCGGCCCGGGCTGCATGCCCTCGGGCAGGTTGTGGCCCGGGCCCATGCCGGCCTCGAGCTCCATCAGCTTGTGCTCGTCGATGCCCTTGAGCTCGTCCGCCGAGAAGCTGCCGTTGTCGTCGCTGTCGAACATCGCGAAGATGTCGCCGCGGTGTTCGCGCGCTTCGGCAAGCGTGACCTTGCCGTCGCCGTCGACGTCCCATTGCGCCATGAAATTGTCGCCGGGGGTGACGGTCTGTGTCGTGCTCTGGGCCTGTACCAGCCCCGCGCTCAGGGCAAGGATGGCGGTGAGGGTGATGAGGCGTTTCATTGCTGCGTCCTTCCGTTCAATCACTTGTTTGAAAAACGGGACCGCCCGCGGCTTCCGTCGCGGGCGGCCAAAATGTCGCAGCGGTCGGGCTCAGGCCTGCGGCGCGGAAAGCTCGTCCCAGCAGGCCAGCGCATGGCCCGCATACATCAGGCCGGGGCCGCCGCCCATCTGGATCGCCATCGCGCAGATGTCGCCCAGCTCCTCGCGGGTGCCGCCCGCCCGCATCAGCGCGCCGACGTGGAAATTGATGCAGGGCTCGCAGCGGGTGGCGATCGCCATCGCGAGCGCAAGCCATTCCTTCTGCTTCTTGTCGAGCACGCCGCCCTCGGTGACGGCCTTTTCCATCGCGGAAAAGCCCTTCATCTGCTCGGGGATGAGCTTGTTCATCACCCGCAGCTCACCGCGCATGCTGTCGATCTTTTCCTTGTAGCTCATGGTCTTCTCCTGTTCGCATCGCCCCGACGGTCGGGGACATATATTCGCGGCCCTGAATATCAGCCGAAGCGCGCGGGGGAAAGCGCCGCAACCGTCGCAGGGGCAAGGGCGGGGGCGCGCCCCGCGATCAGATCGGCGACGAGCGCGCTCGCGCCCGGCGCGCTCTGGAAGCCATAGCCGCCCTGACCGGCCAGCCAGAAAAAGCCCGCGTCCTGCGGCGCGAGGCCGATCACCGGCGCGCGGTCGGGGGCAAAGCTGCGCAGCCCGGCCCAGTTCGCGATCATCCGCGTCACCGGCTCGGTCACCGCCTCCTCATAGCGCGCGAGCCCTTCGGCCAGCACCATGTCGTCGGCCCAGGCGTCGTGGGGCGGCATCGGGTCTTCCTCGGCGGGGGAGACGATCAGCGCGCCGGCGTCGGGCTTGCAATACCAGTCCTCGGCGCCGCCGATCACCATCGGCCAGCAGGTCACGTCGTGCCCGCCGGGCGCCGGGATCCGCGCCATCGAGCGGCGATAGGGCTGGATTCCGAGCGGCGCGAGGCCGGCCATCGTGGCGACCTCATCCGCCCAGGCGCCGGCCGCATTGATCAAAAGCCGCGCCGCGTAGACCTCGCCGCCCGCCTCGACGCGCCAGCCCTCGGGGGTGCGGGTGATCGCAGACACACGCGCACCGGTGACGATCGTCGCGCCGGCGTGGCGCGCGTCCTTCGCGTAGGTCTGCAGCAGGAGATCGGTGTCGATGTCCCAGGCATGCGGCGCATGGGCGGCAAAGCCGATGGTTTCGGGGTTGAGGATCGGGAACAGGCCGCGCGCCTCGTCGAGGCCGATCGCCTCGAGCTGCATCTCGCGGATCGTGGCGCGAAAGCGGGCCTCCTGATCGGGGGTGTCGACCAGCATGAAGCCGCGTGGGGTGAGCAGGCCGGAGCCGTGGTAGAAATCGCCCGAGGCGAGCGAAAGCTCGACCACGGCCGGGTTGCCGTAGCGCGGTTCGTAAAGCGCCGCCGAGCGGGCGGAGGCGTGATAGGCGAGGTTCGGCTCGGCCTCGAGCAGCGTGAGCGATCCGAGCGGGGCGATGCGCGCGGCCGCGGAAAGCCCGGCGACGCCGCCGCCGATGATGAGAAAATCGGTTTTCATGGCGCGAGCCTAGGAGCGCGCCCGAGGGAAGGGAAGAGGGCAAGACTCATTGCCGGTTTGCGCCGGGAGGCGTAGCCTTGGGTGGTCAAAGTAAGGAGGTCGTGATGAAACTGGTTCTGGCCCTGGCGGCGGTGCTTCTGGTGGCGGCTTGCGGTGACAGCGTGCCGCTGGTGCCCTTCATCTGAACGGAAAAAGGCGCCCCGAAGGGCGCCTTTCGTTCATTTCCAGGGGCTCACGCCTGTAGCGGGCGGACCGAGATTTCTCCCTCGGCGCGGCTCTTCATCGCCGCCACCGCCGCGATGCTCGCCGCGGCCGTGGTGAAATAGGGGATGTGGTCGTAAAGCGCGACGGCGCGGATCTCGCGGCTGTCGGAGATCGCCTGCGACCCGTCCGTCGTGTTCAGCACCAGCGCGATGTCGCCGTTCTTCAGCCGGTCGACGACGTTCGGGCGGCCCTCGTAGACCTTGTTCACGATCTCCGCCGTCACGCCATGTTCGGCCAGCCATTTCGCCGTGCCACGCGTGGCGATCAGGCCAAAGCCCATCGCGATCAGATCCTGCGCCGCGGCGGCCAGCTCTTCCGACTTGTCGGCATCCTTGATCGAGAGGAACACGTTGCCCTCGAGCGGCAGATGCGTGCCCGCGCCCATCTGCGCCTTGAGGAAGGCGCGCGGGAAGTTGCGGTCCCAGCCCATGACCTCGCCGGTCGAGCGCATTTCCGGCCCGAGCAGCGTGTCGACGCCCGGGAAGCGGGCGAAGGGCAGCACCGCCTCCTTCACCGAGAACCAGGGCGTGTTCGGATCGGCAAGCGTCAGCGGATCGGCGAAGGGCAGCGGCGTTTCCGGGCCGACCCCTTCGGGGTAGGGCGCGCGCTGCGGGAAATTCGCCATCGGCTCGCCCGCCATCAGCCGCGCCGCGATCGAGGCGATGGCAGAGTCGGTCGCCTTGGCGACGAAGGGCACCGTGCGCGAGGCGCGCGGGTTCACTTCGAGAACATAGATCACGCCATCCTTGATCGCGAATTGCACGTTCATCAGGCCGACGACGTTCAGCGCCCTGGCCATCAGCTCGGTCTGGCGTTTGACCTCGGCGATCAGCTCGGGCGAGAGCGAATAGGGCGGCAGCGAGCAGGCAGAGTCGCCCGAATGGACGCCGGCCTCCTCGATGTGCTGCATGATGCCGGCGACATGCACCGTCTCGCCGTCGCAAAGCGCGTCGACATCCATCTCGATCGCGCCGGAGAGGTAGCTGTCGAGCAGCACCGGGCTGTCGCCCGAAACCACCACCGCGTCGCGGATGTAGCGCTTGAGCTGGTCGAGGTCGCGCACGATCTCCATCGCGCGCCCGCCCAGAACGTAGGAGGGGCGGATGACGAGCGGATAGCCGACGCGGCCGGCGATCTCGAAGGCCTCGGCGTCGGAATGCGCGATGCCGTTCACCGGCTGTTTCAGGCCGAGGTCGTTGAGCAGTTTCTGGAACCGCTCGCGGTCTTCGGCGAGGTCGATCGCGTCGGGCGTGGTGCCGAGGATCGGGATCCCCTCCGCCTCGAGCGCGTTTGCGAGCTTGAGCGGCGTCTGGCCGCCGAACTGCACGATCACGCCGTGCAGCGTGCCGTTCTCCTGTTCAACGCGCAGGATTTCCAGCACCGATTCAAGGGTCAGCGGCTCGAAATAGAGGCGATCCGAGGTGTCGTAGTCGGTCGAGACCGTCTCCGGGTTGCAGTTGACCATGATCGTCTCATAGCCGGCCTTGGTCAGCGAGAAACAGGCGTGGCAGCAGCAATAGTCGAACTCGATGCCCTGGCCGATGCGGTTCGGGCCACCGCCGAGGATCACCACCTTCTTGCGGTCGCTCGGCCGTGCCTCGCATTCGACGTCGCCCATCGCCGGGACTTCGTAGGTCGAATACATGTAGGGCGTCTGCGCCTCGAATTCCGCGGCGCAGGTGTCGATGCGCTTGAACACCGATTTCACGCCGAGGTTGCGGCGCGCGCGGCGCACCTGCGCCTCGTCGCGGCCGGTGAGCTTCGCGAGGCGGGCATCGGTGAAGCCCATCATCTTGAGCGTCCGCAGGCCTTTTTCGTCGAGCGGCAGGCCCGAGCGGCGGATCTGCGCCTCGGCCTCGACGATCTCGCGGATGCGGGCGAGGAACCAGGGGTCGAAATGGGTGACGGCGTTGATCTCGTCATCGCTCAGCCCGTGGCGCATCGCCTGGGCGATGACGCGGATCCGGCTCGGCGTCTGATGCGAGAGCGCCTTGATCACGGCGGCCTTGTCCGGCGCGCCGGGGATCTCGATCTCGTCGAAGCCGGTGAGCCCGGTTTCCAGCGAAGCCAGCGCCTTCTGCACCGATTCGTGGAAGGTGCGGCCGATCGCCATCGCCTCGCCCACCGATTTCATCGCGGTGGTGAGATCGGGTTTCGAGCCGGGGAACTTCTCGAAGGCGAAGCGCGGGATCTTCGTCACGACATAGTCGATCGTCGGTTCGAAGGAGGCCGGCGTCACCTTGGTGATGTCGTTGTCGAGTTCGTCGAGCGTGTAGCCCACGGCGAGCTTCGCCGCGATCTTCGCGATCGGGAAGCCGGTGGCCTTCGACGCGAGCGCGGACGAACGGCTCACACGCGGGTTCATCTCGATCACCACCATGCGCCCGTCGGCCGGGTTGATCGCCCATTGCACGTTCGAGCCGCCGGTCTCGACGCCGATCTCGCGCAGAACGGCGATCGAGCCGTTGCGCATCATCTGATATTCCTTGTCGGTCAGCGTCAGCGCCGGGGCGACGGTGATGCTATCGCCCGTGTGCACGCCCATCGGATCGACGTTCTCGATCGCGCAGACGATGATCGCGTTGTCGGCCTTGTCGCGCACCACCTCCATCTCGAATTCCTTCCAGCCAAGGAGGGATTCGTCGACGAGGATCTGCGCGACCGGCGAGGCATCGAGCCCCGAGTGGCAGATCTTGATGAAGTCGTCGCGGTTGTAGGCGACGCCGCCGCCGGTGCCGCCAAGGGTGAAGGCGGGGCGGATGATCGCGGGCAGGCCGATGTGGTCAAGCTCGTTCAGCGCCTGCTGCACGCCGGCGTTGATGTCGAAATGCCCGTTCGGCAGTTTCGGCGCGGTGATGATCGTGGCTTTCGGGTTCTCGATGCCGAGCCGGTCCATCGCCTCGCGGAAGAGTTTCCGGTCCTCGGCCATCTCGATCGCGTCGCGTTTCGCGCCGATCATCTCGACGCCGAATTTCTCGAGCACGCCCATGTCGGCGAGCGCGAGCGCGGTGTTCAGGCCGGTCTGCCCGCCCATCGTCGGCAAAAGCGCGTCGGGGCGTTCCTTCTCGATGATCTTGGCGACGACCTCGGGGGTGATCGGCTCGATATAGGTGGCGTCGGCCATCTCCGGGTCGGTCATGATCGTCGCCGGGTTCGAGTTCACCAGAATGACGCGATAACCTTCCTCGCGCAGCGCCTTGCAGGCCTGGGCGCCGGAGTAGTCGAATTCGCAGGCCTGGCCGATGATGATGGGCCCTGCGCCGATGATGAGGATGGACTTGATGTCGGTTCTCTTCGGCATTGGGGATCCCTTCTTTGCGGCAGCGCTCCGCAGGCCCCGGCAGGGCCCGCGCAAATTGATGGGGGTTATAGTCAGGTCGTGGCGCGGCGCAAGCATGATTCCCGCGCTGGCGGGAATTGGCGCTCAGCGGCCGCGCGCCACGCGGGTTAGGGCCAGGAGGGCAAGCGCAAGCAGACCCGCCCAGAGCGCGACGGTGAGCAGCGAATAGGAGAGGAGCGGCGCCGGGCCGCGCATCACCAGCGCAAGGCAGAGGTTGGAGCCAAGGCCGAGCGCGAGGCCGAGCATGGGCAGGGTAAGGCGGCGCGGCAGGCCAAGGCCGAGCGCGGGCAAAAGCAGCAGCGGCGCGATCAGGTAATGCAGCCAGCTCAGCGGGCCGAGGAGGAAGAGGATGATCTCGACCGCGAGCAGAGCGAGGGCGGTGCCCTCGCGCTCGGGCGCGCGGGCGGCGAGGCGCAGGGTGAGGAGCGCGAGCGCGGCGGCGGAGAGCGCGGCGAGGCGGCCGATCCAGGCGGGCGGGGTCAGGATCGCGAGCAGCGCGTTCTCGAAGGGGATCGGGGGCGCGAGGCCGAGCGCCGCGGCCCCGGCGGTGACAAGCGCGCGGGGCGAGGGGTTCATCGGCGCCCAGACCGTGCTTTGAGCGGCGCGCGCGAGCTGTTCGAGAAAGGCGCGGTGCAGCGGCCAGCCCATCAGCGCGACCGAGGCAAGCGCGAGCGCCGCGCCGGTGAGGAGGAAGGCGGCCAGCGCAGGGCGCGTGCTGCGGCGCAGGAGCAGGAGCACGAAGACCGCCGGGGTAAGCTTGAGCGCGGCGGCGAGCGCCAGCACCGCCCCTGCGCTGCGCGGCGCGCGCGGCAAAAGCGCGAAGGCGAGCAGCACGAGAAAGCCGATGGTGATCGAGGGCTGATTGAGGCGCTGTTGCGCAAATCAGCTGATGATCGCACTTGCCCTTTCCCCGGACACTCTTATCCCGCGGCCACGGTCATCGGGATACCGAGTGCCGTGAAGCGGTTGAGGACCGCCGCGCGGATCTGGACC
>NZ_JBFXGV010000047.1:0-29224 GCF_050177655.1 Paenirhodobacter sp. | reverse complement strand
AAGACGCTCCTTCCCGGCAAGGTCGAGGACATGATCAACACCGTGGTGCGCCAGATCGCGTTTTACGATTTCGAATGCAAGCTGCATGCCGCGCGGGCCGAGGGGGAACTCACCCCCGAGGATATCGACGCGCTCTGGATGTCGGTGCAGGGCGAAAGCCTCGGCCCGGCCTTCGAGTTCATGCCGGGCTACGAAACCTTCTGGTGCTATATCCCGCATTTCGTGCATTCGCCCTTCTACGTCTATGCCTATGCCTTCGGCGACGGGCTGGTGAATGCGCTTTATGCGACCTACGCCGACGGGCTGCCCGACTTCCAGGAGAAGTATTTCGAGATGCTGAAGGCCGGCGGCGCGAAGCATCACAAGGAGCTTCTCGCCCCCTTCGGCCTCGACGCTTCCGACCCGGCGTTCTGGGACCGCGGGCTGAGCATGATCGCGGGCTTCATCGACGAGCTGGAAGCGATGGAAGAGTGACGCGCGGTCGCCGCTAGGCACCTGCCCCCGCCGCTGTTAGCCTCCCGCCAGTGTCAGGGAGGACATCATGGGTTGGGGCAAGCGTATTGCCGGCGGCATCGCCGGGCTGGTCGTCATTGGCGCGGGGGCGTTTTTCGCCCTTGCGCCGGGCATCGCGGAAAACGGGCAGAACCATGTGGTGCCGCATGCGCCCTGGCCGGTCTCACCCGAGGCGGAAGCGCTGCACAAACGCCTGATCGTGGGCGACTGGCATTCCGATGCGCTCTTGTGGGATCGTGACCTGCTCACGCGGTCAAAGCGCGGTCAGGTCGACCTGCCGCGGCTGCGCGCGGGGAACGTGGCGCTGCAGGTCTTCACCACCGTCACGAAATCGCCCGCCGGGCAGAATTACGACCACAACGCCAGCGATGCGCGCGACAATATCACCACGCTGGTGATCGCCGAGGCGCGCCCGCCGAAGACCTGGTTCAGCCTGCTCGAGCGCGGCCTCGATCAGGCGGCGCGGCTGAACGCGATGGCCGCAAAGGCGCCCGACCAGCTCAAGGTGATCCGCACCAAATCCGACCTCGACGCGGTGCTCGCCGCCCGCGCGAATGGCGCGCAACTCGTCGGTGGCATCCTCGGCGCCGAGGGCGGGCATCTGCTCGAGGGAAAGATCGAAAACCTCGACCGGATTTACGACGCGGGTTTTCGCCTGATGGGGCTCACCCATTTCTTCGACAACGAACTCGGCGGCAGCCTGCACGGCGAGGATGACGCCGGCCTCACCCCCTTCGGTCGCGAGGTGGTGGCGGGGATGATGGAAAAACACATGGTGATCGACCTCGCCCATGCCTCGGTGCAGATGGCGCGCGATGTGCTCGCGATCCCCGGCACCCGCCCGATCGTGAGCCACAGCGGCATCTTTGGCATCTGCCCGCACAAGCGCAACTTCCCCGACGACCTGATGCAGGCGATCGCGGCGAAGGGCGGTGTGATCGGCATCGGCTATTGGGAGGAGGCCGCCTGCGACCCGACGCCGAAGGGCATCGCGACGATGATCACGGGCGCGATCGACCTTCTGGGCGAGGATCACGTCTCGCTCGGCTCCGATTTCGACGGCGCGGTGGAGACGGATTTCGACAGCTCGGAGCTCGCCGCGCTCACCCAGGCCCTGCTCGATCAGGGGCTGAGCGAAGGGACCATCGCCAAGGTGATGGGCGGCAATATGGTGCGCATGCTGCGCGAGGCCCTGCCCGACTGATCCCTTTTTCTTGGGAAAAATACTCCGGGGGGCCGGGGCGAGGCCCCGGCGGGGGCAGCGCCCCCTCCCCGGTTTCAATCCCAGAGGCTTTCCACTTCGAACCGCGTCAGCCGCGGATGCAGCTGCGGGCCAAAGTCGCGCAGCCGCGTGATCTGCGGGAACTGCGCCACGAAAAGCGAGAGCATCCGCGGGTCGATCATTTCCTCGACGCCCTCGCCGGGGTGGTAGCTCTCGACCTCGAGCCCGGCGACGCGCAGGCTCGCCTGCCGCTCCAGCACGAGGTGGTAGACGGAGACCGGCGATACCGGCGTCACCTCGATCACGCTCACCCCGTCGACGAAGGCGCGCGCCGGCACGAAGGCCGCCTCGAGCCCGGTCACCCGGCGCAGCCGCGGATCGCGCAGGCAAAGCCGCGCCCGCGGCCCGAGCACGAGATCGGGCATCGGCCGGCCCTGGCCGAAGGCCTCGGCGGTGATCCGGGTGAGGGTCACCGGCTCCTCGGACATCACCGCGCCGGTCGAGGGATAGATCATCATCGAGCCGATCCAGGTGACCGTCTCGACCCGCCCCTCGGCGGTGAGCACGCGCTGCCCCGGCGCCAGATCCTCGACCGCGACGGGGCCGTCCTCGGTCGCGATCACCGCACCGCGGGCCAGCGCCGAGAACGCCTCCTCGAAAAGGGGCGTCGCCGGCGCGATCCGGGTCGAGCTTTCGACCGAACCGTCCGGGGTGAGCCAGCTCGCCTCATAGCGACGGGTGAGCGGCATCGCCCGCTGCGGACGGGCCGCGGGCGGGAGTTTGGGGCGCAGGGCGCGCGAAGGCAGCGACGGGCTTTCGACGACGGGCTCGATCAGCCCGGCCGTCACCCGGTGGGAATAGGACATGCGATCAGCCTTTCGGTCTGGTCACATCTGCGACGGCCCCCACCGGTTGCAGAGAGACATCCGAAAGATGCGCGCCCCGGCGGCCCCGGTCAAATTATTGCTTAAATTGGCAAAGCCCCCGCGGGCAATCCCGGGGGGCACTGCGTGACTGTTTCGAATGCGGGGGAAACTGCCCGATTTTCGCCGCAATTGCGCCGAATCACCAACGGTCCGGCGACCCTGCCGGGGGTGGCAGCCCCCGGCCCTGCGACAATGGGATCAGCGGGGGGATATCAGCGGGCGGCGAGCGCGCGCGGGGCCTTCGGTGCGGCGTTCGAGGCGGCGGCGGCCTCGCGGCGGGCGATCATCGCCGCGCGGCGGGCGCCCCGTTCCCAGGGCATCTGCACGGTGGACTTCGAGGCGGTCTCGATCGCGGCGACCATCCAGCGGCGGTTCTTCTGCATGCTCATCTCTGCTCTCCTGCCTTTTCGGCTGTGCTCTGTTCGTTGCGGGCCTCGCCCGGATGTCCTTGTTATCGCCGGTCATTGCGGCGCCATCTTGACGATCGTCAACAATTTTCCGGAAATAGAGCTGGCGGATTGTGGCGGCGCGACTGTTGCGCGATGCGAACAAATCCACGGGATTTCGAAGGATCCAGCGCGCCCGCGCCACAATTATGGCAAGACTGCGGAAAGCCGGGGCACAATCGCGCCGCAATCGCCGCGCCGCGGGCGCGACATCAGAGTCGGATCACCGAGATCAGCCGGCCGTAATCGGCCTCGCCCGCGTGAGTCGTGCGGCGGAAGGAATAGAAGCGCTCCGGGTCGGAATAGGTGCAATGCCGCGTCCATTCCGCTTCGCCCACGCCGGCCGCGCGCAGCCGCGAAAGCCCATAGGCCGGCAGGTCGAACATCGGCTTGCCATTCGGGCCACCGGAAAAGAAGCGGCTCGTCTCCGGATCGTCGATCAGGAAATCTTCCATGAAATCATGGCCGACCTCATAGGCGCGCTGCGAGATGCAGGGGCCGATCACCGCCACGATATCGGCGCGCTGCGCGCCAAGGCCCTCCATCGCGTCGAGCGTCGCCTCGAGCACGCCCTCCTTCGCGCCGCGCCAGCCGGCATGGGCCGCGCCGATCACCCCCGCCTTGCGATCGGCGAAAAGCACCGGCTCGCAATCGGCGGTGAGGATCGTGAGCAGAAGCCCGGGCGTCGCGGTGACCAGCGCATCGGCCTTCACCGGGGCGCTCAGCGGCGCCTCGACCACGGCGACATCGGCGGAATGGATCTGGTCGACGCCGATCATCTGCGCCGGCGCCACCCCCATCGCCGCGGCGACGCGATCGCGGTTGACCGCCACGGTGTCGGTCTGGTCGCTCGAACCATGGCCGCAGTTCAGCCCCGAGAACACCCCCGAAGAGGCGCCGCCCCGGCGCGTGAAGAACCCATGCCTTGTGCCGGCAAGCAGCGGTGACGTCAGGATTTCGAGCATGGTCGGCATGTCTCAGTCGGAAGCCTCATCGAAGCCCGGCGGCAGCGGGGCGTAGGGCGGAAAGATCGCGAGGGTCTGGAACAACTGACCCATTTCTTCGGGATGGGTCAAGCGCCGATGCGCGGCGATATGGCTTTCGAGCGCCTCCCCCGAAAGCCGCTGCGCGAGGCCCTGCGCGCGCGCGGTGATGCCGAGCCGTTCGAGCAGCACGCCCTGCGCGGTCATCGCGCTGGTGCGCGCTCCCGCGGCGCGGGCGGCGGCGGCAAGCGGGGCAAAGGCGACATGGGCGGTCAGATCCGCCTCCCCCGGCGCGGCGAAAGGGTCGCAGGGCGCGTGATCCTTCAGCGCCTGGAAGGTGTCGCCAAGGCTGATCCAGTGGCCGTAGTCGATCACCAGCGCGACACCGCCGTGGCGCGCGATGCGCGTGGCGATCGCGGTGACGATCGCCGGGGCGGCGGGGCAGATCTCGACGACGTCGCCGTCGCGGGTGTCGGCGAGACGGGGCGCAAGCGCGGCGTAGGGGGTCGGCGGCGCGAGGCCGGGGGTGAGCACCTCGCCCGCGAGGCCCACCTGACGCTCGGCCCAGAGCGCGCCCGCGCGCTGAAACTGGCGGATCGGCAGCGCGTCGAAGAACTCGTTCGCAAGCAGGTAGAGCGGCGCCTCGGGCAGGGTCTCGACGCTCTCGTGCCAGGTGACGTCATGGCCCGCCAGCCGCGCGCGCTGCACCTCGCGCAGGCTGTGCGAGGCCTCGACCAGATGCACCTGCGCCGCCTCGGCCATGCCGGGCACGGCATGGATCGCGCGCAGCACATCGGCCATCAGCGTGCCGCGCCCAGGGCCGATCTCGGCCAGCGTGAAGGGCGCGGGACGGCCCTGATCGAGCCAGACCTGCGCGAGGCAAAGGCCCAGCATCTCGCCGAACATCTGGCTGATCTCGGGCGCGGTGATGAAATCGCCACCCCGGCCGAAGGGATCGCGCGTCGTGTAATAGCCGTGGCGCGGATCGAGCAGGCAGGCGGCCATGTAATGGTCGAGCCGCATCGGCCCCTCGGCGGCGATGCGCCGCGCGAGAATCTCGCCCAGCGGAGTCACATCCGCCCCCGGCGCAGCGCGCGGCCGATGAAATAGCCGCCGATCAGGATCATCGGGATCGAGAGGATCTGCCCCATCGTCAGGCCGTAATCCCCGAATTGCAGCGCATAGCCAAGCGGGTTGCCAAGGCTCTGGAACTGCGCGTCGGGCTGGCGGAAGAGCTCGACGAAAGCGCGGCTCATACCGTAGCCGGCGAGGAAGACGCCGAGCAAAAGCCCGGGGCGGCGCAGCGCGCCGAGGCCAAGGAGCAGCCAGAGGATCGCGCCGAGAAGCAGCCCCTCGAGCCCCGCCTCGTAAAGCTGCGAGGGGTGGCGCGCGCAGGCGCCGTCAATCTGCCCGGCGATGCCGTTACAGATCTGCGCCGCATCGACCGGGAAGATCACGCCCCAGGGCACGTCCGTCGGCCGGCCCCAGAGCTCGGGCTTGATGAAATTCGCGAGCCGCCCGAGCAGGAGCCCGATCGGCGCGACCAGCGCAAAGGCATCGGCCACGCGCAGCGTCGGGAAATGGTGGCGCCGGCAATACCAGATCCCGGCGACGACGGTGCCGAGAAAGCCGCCGTGGAAGGACATGCCGCCCTCCCAGACCTTCAGCACATCGAGCGGATGGGCGAGGTAGAGCGCGGGCTCGTAGAAGAGGACGAAGCCGAGCCGCCCGCCCAGCACGACACCGATGATGACCGCGGTGAGCAGATCCTCGACCTTCTCCGCGGGCATCGGCGCGCTGCCGCCCCAGATCCGCGGCCGCCGCATCAGCGCGGCGACGATCCGCCAGCCGGCGAGCAGGCCGAAGATATAGGCCAGCGCATACCAGCGGATCGGCAGGTCGATCCCCGGGATCACGAAGGCATTGGGGTCGATCGCGGGAAAGGGAATGGCCATGGCGCTCCTCGTTTTCGCGCGCAGAAGGCCCCGCGCGGGGGGCGAAGTCAACCTTGTCTCCGCCGCCCGGCGCGGCCATATAGATGAAAACCCCGTGACGGAGACGGCGATGCAGACCCCGAACAAGTTCTTCGACGAGATGTCGAAAATGATGACCAATGCGATGGGCGTGGCGCAGGGCGCCAAGACCGAGGCCGAGACCGCGATGAAGAGCTGGATGGACCGCTGGCTTGCGGACCGCGACTTCGTCACCCGCGAGGAATTCGACGCGGTGAAGGCGATGGCGCAGAAGGCGCGCGAGGAGAACGCGGCGCTCGAGGCGCGGATCGCGGCGCTCGAAGGCGCGAAGAAAGACGCCTGAGGCCTTCGGTTTTTTCTTGGTTCAAATACTCCCGCCGGAGGCTCCCGTGGCAATCACGGACGCCTCCGGCGGGAGTATTTTTCCAAGGAAAAGATCAGCGCGGCTGCGCGAGGGCGAGGGCCAGCACTTCGTCGACGCGCGCGCTCATCGGCAGGGCGCGGGCGAGAACCTCGGCCTGCGGCACCCAGGCCGCTTCGAGCGCATCGTCATCGGCGACAGGTTCGCCCGTGACATAGGTGCAGGCCACCGCAACGAGATGATAATGAAAGGCGATCTCGCCCGCGGCGTCGCGGCTGATCGCATCGGTCTGGCCGAGCACGGCGCCGGGCATGGCCTGCACGCCGGTTTCCTCGAGCAGCTCGCGCGCGGCGGCTTCCTCGACGGTTTCGCCCCATTCGACCTTGCCGCCCGGAAAGCCCCAGAGCCCGGCATCGGGCGGATTGGCGCGGCGCACGAGCAGCACCTCCGCCCCGCGCAGCAGCACCGCCAGCACGCCAAGCCGCGGCACGCGCGTCACGGCGTCACCAGCGCCGTCTGCCCGATCAGCCGCCCGTCATGGGCATAGACGAGGACGCGGTCGTCCTCGGTCAGCACCACGACGCGGTCGGTCGCGAAGGTCAGCGCCACCGGGATCGCCCCCGCGGGCAGGTCGATGTTCTTCGGCAGGGAGGGCATCGGCGCCGGCTCGCCCAGGCGGGTGACAAGCAGCCAGATGATCGCTAGAAGGCCGAAGATCATCGTGCCGGCGAGCGTCGTCACCAATACCTTGAGAAAGCGGACCTCCGGCAGCGGGGCCGGATCGGAAGGCATCATGTCGTCGGACATCGCGCGTACCACCTTGCAGATCGTGATCGGCGAAAACCCCGCCGAGCGCCTTGATAAGGCCTTGGCGGCCGCTGTGCCAGAGGAAGCGGCGCTGTCGCGCTCGCGGCTGGCCCGGCTCATCGCCGAGGGCGCGGTGACGAAGGATGGCGTGGCGGTGACCGACCAGAAAGCGAAGGTCGCCGAGGGCGAGACCTACGAGATCGCGCTCGAGCCGGCGAAACCGGTCGAGACCCTGGCGCAGGAGATCCCGCTCACCGTGCTTTGGGAGGACGCGGATCTGATCGTCATCGACAAGCCCGCGGGGATGGTGGTGCATCCGGCGCCCGGCTCGGAGGACGGCACGCTGGTGAACGCGCTGCTCCACCATTTCGGCGGCAATCTGTCGGGCATCGGCGGCGAGGCGCGCCCGGGCATCGTGCACCGGATCGACAAGGACACCTCGGGCCTCCTTGTGGTGGCGAAATCCGACCGCGCGCATCACGGCCTTGCCGCGCAATTCGAAAAACATACGGTGCACCGGCATTATTCGGCGGTGGTCTATGGCGTGCCCGACGCCGCCGATCCGCGACTGCGCGGCACCCGCGGCGTGAGTTTCGAGGCCGGGAATATCCTCAAGATCACCTCGCAGCTCGCCCGGCACAAGACCGACCGGCAGCGGCAGGCGGTGCTTTTCGACGGCGGCGGGCGGCATGCGGTGACCCGCGCGCGGGTGGTCGAGGCCTTTGGCGGGGTGGCCGCGCTGGTCGATTGCTGGCTCGAGACCGGGCGCACCCATCAGATCCGCGTGCACATGGCGCATGCCGGCCACGGGCTGATCGGCGATCCGACCTATGGCGGCAAGCGCAAGCTGCCCGCGAAGGCGATCGGCGAGACGGCGGTGGCGGCGGTGGCCGATTTCCCGCGCCAGGCGCTGCATGCGGCGACGCTCGGCTTCGTGCATCCGGTCACCGGCGAGGAGCTGAGCTTCACCTCCCCCCTGCCCGCCGATCTCGAGGCACTGCTCGCCACGCTGCGGGCGGGCGCCAAGTAAACCAACCGGTTCACATTTCTGTCAATGCGCCTTGCCGCGCGACCGAAATCGCTTCATCATCCGTTCAACCCTCTGTGTTAGCGCCTGTCACCGGGGTCTTGAACCGGCGCAGGCGGCCCCCATATTCCGGGGTCGATCAGGGAGAAAGGACCGCATGACCACCTACGCCAACCTGCCCGCGCCCAGTCCCGAACAGGGGATGAACCGCTATCTGCAGGAAATCCGGAAGTTTCCGCTTCTGGAGCCGGAAGAGGAATACATGCTCGCGAAACGCTGGGCGGACCATCAGGATCCGCAGGCGGCGCATCGTCTCGTCACCTCGCATCTGCGACTCGCGGCGAAGATCGCCATGGGCTATCGCGGCTATGGCCTGCCGCAGGCGGAGGTGATCTCCGAGGCGAACGTGGGCCTGATGCAGGCGGTGAAACGCTTCGACCCGGAAAAGGGCTTCCGCCTCGCCACCTATGCGATGTGGTGGATCCGCGCCGCGATCCAGGAATACATCCTGCGCTCGTGGAGCCTGGTGAAACTCGGCACCACCTCGGCGCAGAAGAAGCTGTTCTTCAACCTGCGCAAGGCGAAGTCGAAGATCGGCGCCTATGAGGACGGCGATCTGCGCCCGGAAAACGTGGCGAAGATCGCGCATGATCTGAACGTGACCGAGCAGGAGGTGGTCGACATGAACCGCCGCCTCTCGGGTTCGGACGCCTCGCTCAATGCGCAGGTGGGTTCGGCCGAGGGCGACAGCGCCACGCAATGGCAGGACTGGCTCGAGGACGAGGACGCCGATCAGGCCGAGGCCTATGCCGAGGCCGACGAGCTCGAGGCGCGGCGCGCGATGCTGACTGCGGCGATGGATGTGCTCAACGAACGCGAGCGCGACATTCTGATCGAGCGGCGGCTGCGCGACGAGCCGGTCACGCTCGAGGAGCTTTCGACGAAATACGACGTCTCGCGCGAACGCATCCGCCAGATCGAGGTGCGCGCCTTCGAAAAGCTGCAGGGCCGGATGAAGACGCTCGCGCGCGAAAAGGGCATGAGCCTGCCGGCATAAGGCCTCGCCCGCGCCATATTCCCCTGAGAGAACCGGCTGAAAGGCCGGTTTTTTCAGGGGATTTTTCGGAAATGGATCAGAAGCAGATCGAGAAGCTGCGCGCCGCGCAGCTGGAAATCCAGAGCGAGACCTTCGATTTCGCCCGGAAACTGAGTGCCGGGAAGGTCGGGCTCTCGACCGATGGCGCGGCCGGTCTGCTCGAAAAGGTCGTCTCCATCTTCGGGAAATCGGGCGCGCCCATGCCCGACCATCTGCAACAGCGGATCGCGGCGGTGCGCGCGGCCACGCAACGGGTCGCGCGCCAGCAATTCGCCCGCGAAGCCGCGCATTGGGCCTGGGACCAGGAGCGTCAGCGCCTGCTGCAGGACCAGCCGTTTCCCGAAATGCCGGGCGTTCCGGCCTTTGCACCTGCCGAGGACAGCGCAGAAGAAGATACCCCCGCGCCCGAGCCGCCCGAAATCCCCGCCTATGTCGCCATGCGCAACGGGGAACCGGGGGCCATTGCCGCTTTTCTCGCCTCGGGGGCCGATCCCAACCGCGTCTCGCGCCCGGAAACCGGCACCGCGCTTTGCGCCGCGCTCGATGCGCCGGGCCGCTCGGCGCCAGGCATTGCGGCGCTGATCGCGGCCGGGGCCGATGTACACTGGCGCGATCGGGGGGAGGGGCACCTGTCGCACTGGGCCGCGGGCTATTCCCACGCGGCCACGGTGACCGCCAGCTCCGAGGCGGAGATCTTCGCCTGCCTCAAGGCGGCGGGGAGCGATCTCGATGCGGTCTTGCCCTGGCCCGCGGTGACGCCGCTGCACATGGCCGCACAGATGGGCTACGCCCCCACCGTCGCGGGCCTGCTGCGCGCCGGGGCCGACGGTTACCGCGCTTTCCCCAAGGGGCATCCGCAGCTGCTTTTCGGGGCGGCGCCGCTTTGCGTCGGCGCCTGCCATCCCGATGTCGTGGAAGCGATGCTCGCCGAGAGCATCGACCCGGCGCGCCCCGATGCGCAGCGCCGCGCCCCGTACGACTGGCTTGCCCAGCACATCGCGCAGGTTCGCGCGGCAGCCGTGGACGATCCGTGGTTCGCCCCCCTGCTCGAGCGGCTCGAGGCCTCTGCCGCCCTGATCGCGCGCGCCTTGCCCCGGTGACGCCTTGCCCCCCGCGGCCCCGGGTTCTAGCTTCGGAGCAACGGAGGAGGGCAAAGGATGGAAGCGATCAACTGGGGCATTCTCGGTGCCTCGCATTTCGCCGCGAAACACATGGCGCCGGCGATCCACGCCGCCCGCGACGCGCGGCTTTTCGCGCTCGCGACCGGGAGCTACGAGAAGGCCGCGCCGTTCCGCGCGATCGAGCCGGATCTGCGGCTTTACAACGATTACGAGGCGCTGCTCGCCGATCCGGCGATCGAGGCGGTCTATATTCCGCTGCCCAATACGCTGCATGTGGAGTGGAGCCTGAAGGCGCTCGCCGCGGGCAAGCATGTGCTTTGCGAGAAGCCGATCGCGCTTTCGGCGGAGGAGATCGACCCGCTGATCGCGGCGCGCGACGCGAGCGGGAAATTCGCGACCGAGGCCTATATGATCGTGCATCACCCGCAATGGCAGCTGGTGCGGCAATGGCTCGATGCCGGGCGGATCGGGCGACTGCGCCATTCCGACACCGCCTTCAGCTACGACAACCCGGATCCCACGAACATCCGCAACCGCGCGGCGATGGGCGGCGGCTCGATCCCCGACATCGGCGTCTACGCCTATTCCTGCATCCGCTTCGCCGCGCGCGCCGAGCCCGTCGCACTCTCGTCGCGGATCGCGCGGGAGAACGGCGTCGACACGATGGCGCAGGTCTGGGGCGAGATGGAGGGGCCGCAGGGCCGCTTCAGCTTTGCCGCGATGACCTCGACCCGGCTTTACCCGCGCCAGGAGGTGACGCTGCAGGGCGAGACCGGGCGCATCACCCTCTCCGTCCCGTTCAATGCCGGCGTCTTCGGCGAGGCGGAGGTCACGCTGCACGGCGAGGGCGGCAGCGAGACGCAGCGCTTCCCCGGCGTGAACCAATATGTGCTGCAGGTCGAGGCCTTCGGTCGGCACATCCGCGCGGGCGCGCCCTATCCCTGGACGCTCGAGGATGCGCGCAAGGGGCAGGCGATGATCGACATGGTCTTCGCGGGCGAGATCTGAGGCAGAGGGGGCTCTGCCCCCGTCCTGCGGACTCCCCCGGGATATTTCAGCTCTGTAGAATGCGACTTCTATAGAGTTCAAATATCCCGGGGGTGAGGCGAAGCCGAGGGGGCGGCGCCCCCTGCCCGGCCGGAACCGGCGTGCCTCAGGCCAGTTTGGCGAGGCGTTCCTCGAGCACGTCGAAGGGCACGCCCGGCTCGTCCTTGGCGCAGCGGATGACGAGCGAGGTCTTTACGCTCGCCACGTTCTCGGCCGGCGTCAGCTCGCTCATCAGGAAGTTCTGGAAGGTGCTCAGATCGGGCGCCGCGCATTTCAGCACGAAGTCGATCTCGCCGTTCAGCATGTGGCACTCGCGCACCAGCGGCCAGGCGCGGCAGCGCGATTCGAAGGCGCTCAGATCCGCCTCCGCCTGGCTGTGCAGCCGCACCATGGCGAAGACCTGCACCTCGAAGCCCAGCTCGCGCGGGTTCACATCGGCATGGTAGCCGCGGATATAGCCCGATTCCTCGAGCGTGCGCACCCGGCGCAGGCAGGGTGGCGCCGAGATGCCGACGCGCTTGGCCAGCTCGACATTCGTCATCCGGCCATCGGCCTGCAGTTCGGCCAGGATCTTCCGGTCGATCTCGTCAAGCTTGGTTCCGGCCATCGTCACCCTCCGCAGTTGCGCGAAATCTATCCATCCGCGCCCTTATGCGCAATATTATTTCGCATGGAGGGGCGCAAGGGCAATTCGCCGCATATTCAAAGCGTTTTGGCCCGGGGCTTCCGTTCAGGCGCCCGGATGCTTATATCTACCGCCCGGAAAATGGAGGACACGATGGGCGAGACGAAACGGACGAAGGTGCTGATCATCGGCTCGGGGCCGGCCGGCTACACGGCGGCGGTCTATTCGGCGCGCGCGATGCTGAATCCGGTGCTGGTGCAGGGCATCCAGCCGGGCGGCCAGCTCACCATCACCACCGAGGTCGAGAACTGGCCGGGCCGCACCGAGGTGCAGGGCCCCGACCTGATGGGGCAGATGGAAGAGCACGCCCGCGCGATGGGCACCGAGATCATCGGCGACACGATCACCTCGCTCAACCTCGGCGACCGGCCCTTCGTCGCGCTCGGCGATTCGGGCACGACCTATGTCGCCGATGCGGTGATCCTGGCGACCGGGGCGCAGGCGCGCTGGCTTGGCCTGCCCTCGGAAGAGAAATTCAAGGGCTTCGGCGTTTCGGCCTGCGCGACCTGCGACGGCTTCTTCTATCGCGGCAAGCAGGTGGTGGTGATCGGCGGCGGCAATACCGCGGTCGAGGAGGCGCTGTTCCTGACCAATTTCGCCGCCAAGGTGACGCTGATCCACCGCCGCGACAGCCTGCGTTCGGAAAAGATCCTGCAGGACCGGCTGTTCAAAAACCCGAAGGTCGAGGTGATCTGGGATTCGACCCCCGAAGAGGTGCTCGGCACCGAGGCGCCGCTCGGCGTCACCGGGGTGAAGATCCGCAACGTGAAGACCGGGGCGGAAACGGTGGTGCCCTGCGACGGCTTCTTCGTCGCGATCGGCCATGCGCCGGCCTCGGAGCTGGTGAAGGATCAGCTCGAGCTGCATCACGGCGGCTATGTGAAGGTGGAGCCCGGCTCGACCCGCACCTCGATCGAGGGCGTCTTCGCCGCGGGCGATCTGACCGACCCGACCTATCGCCAGGCGGTCACCTCGGCGGGCATGGGCTGCATGGCCGCGCTCGACGCCGAGCGCTGGCTGACGGAACAGGAATGAGGCGTCACGCACGCTTGAGGGGCGGCGCAATCGCCGCCCTTTTCATTGACCCGACACATCCCCGCCCTAGGCTGAGCCCCGTAAGGAGGCGATGATGCGCTGGCGCGGTGTCAATCATGTCGAGATCTCGGTGCTCGATTACGAGCGCTCGGTCGCCTTCTATGACGCGCTCTTCGGCTGGCTCGGCTATCGCAGCTTCTGGACGCTCGATATCGGCTATCGCTCGACCTATTACATGGCGCGTTTCCCCTTCCCGCACAGTTACATCGGGATCCAGCCGGCGCACTCGGGCACCAAGCTCGACCATGCGGCGCGGCCGGTCGGGCTGCATCATCTCGCGCTCTGGGCGCGGAACCGGCGCGAGGTCGATGCCTTTCATCGCGAGTTCCTGCTGCCGCGCGGCATCCCGGTGAGTGATCCGCCGCAGGAATACCCGATCTATGCGCCGGGCTATTACGCGGTGTTCTTCGAAGACCCGATCAACGGCGTGCATCTCGAACTGGCGGCGATCCCGCGGCTCGCTTCGCCCGCGGCCTGGCTCCGTTTCCTGCGCGCGATGCGGGCGGAAGAGGCGCGGCACCCGGAGTGGCCGGCCTCCGCCGCGAAGCTCGAGGTGCGTCCCCTGCCACCGCGGCGGTGAGCGGAACGTCTGTACCGGGAGGGGCGGGACAGGCGGCGACATCGGCCTCGCAATCGGCGGAAAGGCGACATATTCGCCCGATCTGGCCGTTTTCACCCTAGTTATGCTTGAAAACGGAGGTTTTTGCAGGCAAAGCCCGCTGCGAGCGCCCCGGCGCGAAATGCATTTGGCAACCGAAGAAGCAGGTCAGCGATGTCTCTCCCCAATCTCGCCCCGATCCCGGAGCTCTACGTTTCCCACGAATCCGCGCAAAAGCTGAAGGTCGAGGCCGGCAACCTGCCCTCCTGGGATCTGACCCCGCGCCAGATCTGCGATCTCGAACTGCTGATGAACGGCGGCTTCTACCCGCTCAAGGGCTTCCTGAGCGAGGCGGATTACGACGGCGTTGTCGAGGACATGCGTCTGGCCGACGGCACGCTGTGGCCGATGCCGATCACCCTCGACGTGAACGAGAAATTCGCCGACGCCATCGAGCCCGGCCAGGACATCGCGCTGCGCGACCAGGAAGGCGTGATCCTCGCGATCCTCTCGGTCACCGACAAATGGGAGCCGAACAAGGCGAAGGAAGCCGAGAAGGTCTTCGGCGCCGACGACCTCGCCCATCCGGCGGTGAACTACCTGCACAACACCGCGGGCAAGATCTACCTCGGCGGCCCGATCACCGGCATCCAGCAGCCCGTGCACTACGATTTCAAGGCGCGTCGCGACACGCCCAACGAGCTGCGCGCCTATTTCCGCAAGCTCGGCTGGCAGAAGATCGTCGCCTTCCAGACCCGCAACCCGCTGCACCGCGCGCACCAGGAACTGACCTTCCGCGCCGCGAAGGAAGCGCAGGCGAACCTGCTCATTCACCCGGTCGTCGGCATGACGAAGCCCGGCGACGTCGATCACTTCACCCGCGTGCGCTGCTACGAGGCGGTGCTCGACAAATATCCGCAGTCGACCACGACGATGTCGCTCCTCAACCTCGCGATGCGCATGGCCGGCCCGCGCGAAGCGGTGTGGCACGGGCTGATCCGCGCCAACCACGGCGTGACCCATTTCATCGTCGGCCGCGACCACGCCGGCCCCGGCAAGAACAGCCAGGGCAAGGATTTCTACGGCCCCTATGACGCGCAGGAACTCTTCAAGAAGCACGAAGAGGAAATCGGCGTGACCATGGTCGACTTCAAGCACATGGTCTATGTGCAGGAGAAGGCGCAGTATTTCCCGGCGAACGAAGTGCCGGAAGGCTGCACCGTGCTCGACATCTCGGGCACCGAACTGCGCCGCCGTCTGCGCGAAGGGCTCGACATCCCGGAATGGTTCTCCTTCCCCGAGGTCGTGACCGAGCTGCGCCGCACCTCGCCGCCGCGCGCCAAGCAGGGCTTCACCGTCTTCTTCACCGGCCTCTCCGGCTCGGGCAAGTCGACGATCGCCAACGCGCTGATGGTCAAGCTGATGGAAATGGGCGGCCGCCCGGTGACGCTGCTCGACGGCGACGTGGTGCGCAAGCATCTGTCCTCGGAGCTCGGCTTCTCGAAGGAGCACCGCGACATCAACATCAAGCGCATCGGCTATGTCGCCTCGGAGATCACCAAGAACGGCGGCATCGCGATCTGCGCCCCGATCGCGCCCTATACCGCGACCCGTCGCGCCGTGCGCGAGATGATCGAAGCCTATGGCGCCTTCGTCGAGGTCCATGTCGCGACCTCGCTCGAGGAATGCGAAGCGCGTGACCGCAAGGGGCTCTACAAGCTTGCCCGCGAAGGCAAGATCAAGGAGTTCACCGGCATCTCGGACCCCTATGAAGAGCCCGCGACCCCCGAGCTGCGCGTCGACACCACCGGCGTCGACGTCGACCATTGCGCGCATCAGGTGATCCTGAAGCTCGAATCGATGGGGCTGATCAAGGCCTGATCCGCCGGTTTCCGGCCCGGGTCCAGGTGGCCCGGCACAGGCGAAAGGCCGCCGCCCATTCCGGGTGGCGGCCTTTTCGCATTGGGAGTTTTTTCACTCTTCCGGTTAACGGTAGGGAAATCATTCGCCGCAAGGAGCATTTCATGCGCGCCCCCCCGCGCCTCGCCTGTTTCCCCCCGATGCTCTGGCCGGGCCTGACCCCCTCCACGCCCCCGGGTGACGGCGCCGGGCTCACCCTGCCCTGCGGACCGCATCTGCCCGTCGCCCCGCCCGATGCGCGCCGGGCAAGCCTCGGCATCGGCGGGCGGCGGTTGCCGGTGACCGGATCGGGGCGCTACGGGCCGTGCTGGCTGCACGGGCCGGCGGGGGGATTTCCGGCGGAGGTGACGGTCTGGATCTTCGACGACGGGCATTTCGCGATCGAACCGATCGGCGCCCCGCCCGAGGGGCTGGCGCTCGAGAGCATCGAGGAGGTGACGCTCGGGCCGCATCTGGGGGCGGATGCGCGGATCGCCGCGCAGCTTCTGGGGCCGCTGCACCGGGTGCAGATCGGGCGCGGCGCGCTGATCGACACGCTGGACGGGCCGCGTCCGATCGAGATGCTCACCCCAGGCACCCGGATCGCCACGCTCGCGACCGGGCCGCAGCCGCTGGCCGCGGCGCTGGCGGCGCGCGGCTCGGGCCGGGGCCTTGCCGCGCCCTATCGTCTCGCGGCGGAGGCCTTCGGCAACGCCCGGGCGATGACCCTGCCCGCCCGCGCGCGCCTGCTTGCGCCCGAGGCGCCCTGGGAGGCGCCGCGCCCGATCGAGAGCTTCACCCCCCACAAGGGGCTGCAGCGGGCGCCCGCGCCCGCCGTCGACTGGGTCATCCTCGGATTTTCCGCGCCGCAGATCATCGCGGCGCAGGGGGCTTTTCTTGCGACCTGCCCGCCGCCGATGCCGCGCCGCGGCCGCGCCGGGGTCAGTGCACGCTGAGCGCGGTCACCTCGTTCTCGCGCGCGAGGAAGAAGGCGGTGCGCCGGTCCTTCACCAAGGCGAGCTGTTCGCCCTGCGCGTCGAAAAGCCCGTAAAGCCGGTCGAGCCCGCCGGCCTGTTCGCGGACCTCCTCGGGGAGATCGGCCACCGCCACCGCGCGGACATAGACGATGCGGCTTTCATCCGTCACGCCGGCCGCATCGGCGAAATCATATTTCACATTCATGGCTGCCTCCTCATGACTTGCGGATCGGGATGCGCTGCACCACCGGTTCGGGCTGCGAACGCGCGAGATCGACGTGCAAGAGCCCGTTTTCAAGCGCCGCCCCCGCCACCTCGACCCCGTCAGCCAGCACGAAGCTGCGCTGAAAGGCGCGCGCCGCGATGCCGCGATGCAAAAAGATGCGCTCGCCCAGATCTTCGGCCTGCCGGCCGCGGATCACCAGCGCGCGGTCTTCCATCGTGATCGCGAGATCCTCCTCGGCGAAGCCCGCGACGGCGAGGGTGATGCGGAAGGCATCCGCCCCGGATTGTTCGATATTGTAAGGCGGATAACCGTCGGAGCCGGTCTTCGCCGTGCGCTCGACAAGGCGCTCCAGCTGGTCGAAGCCCAGCAGATAGGGATGCGCGCCAAAGCTCAGTTTCGTCATCGGGCAAGTCCTCGATCAAGCGACGTTGCGGTTCGGGCCCCGGCCTGCGGCGACCCCTCTGAGCCGAATATGGGCAGCCCGCCGCCCCCCCGCAAGCGCCCCGCCGCGGTGCCGCATGAAATTTCCCACCGCAATGTTCGGGAATTGCTGTATTAAACTTTCTTACCGGCGAGTCGTCGCCGGGCCACGAGAACGGATCAGCCAGCGCCAGCGGAGCCCGCCATGAACGCCCATATCGACGCCAATCTCGAGATGAACTCGGACGAGGTGCTGAAGGTGCGGCTCGAGGTGCTCAAGCGCGAGCATCGCGACCTCGACGAGGCGATCCATGCGCTGACCGAGACCGGCCACCCAGACCAGCTCCGCCTCGTGCGGCTGAAGAAGCAGAAGCTGTCGCTGAAGGATCTGATCGCGCGGATCGAGGACCGGCTGACCCCCGACATCATCGCCTGAGCCGCCAGACCGCCGCCAGACCCTTGCCGTTGCGGGTGGTCTGCCTATAGTGCCGGCGCGAAAACAGCGAGGGCGGCGATGGGCGTGAAAGTGGGAATCATCATGGGGAGCCAGTCCGACTGGGCCACCATGCGCGAGGCGGCGGCGGTGCTCGACGAGCTGGCCATCCCCTACGAGAAGAAGATCGTCTCAGCGCATCGCACCCCCGACCGGCTCTGGGCCTATGGCAAGACCGCGGTCGAGCGCGGGCTGCACGTCATCATCGCGGGCGCGGGCGGCGCGGCGCATCTGCCGGGCATGATGGCGTCAAAAACCCGCGTACCGGTGATCGGCGTGCCGGTGCAGACGAAGGCGCTTTCCGGCGTCGACAGCCTCTATTCGATCGTGCAGATGCCGAAGGGCTTCCCCGTCGCCACGATGGCGATCGGCGCGGCGGGCGCGGCCAATGCCGGGCTGATGGCCGCGGGGATCCTCGCGATCAACGATCCCGCCCTGGCCGAGCGCCTCGACGCCTGGCGCGCGGCGCTTTCCGCCTCCATTCCCGATGAGCCGCAGGATGACTGAGATGCTCCCCCCCGGATCGACGATCGGCATTCTCGGCGGCGGCCAGCTCGGCCGCATGCTTTCGGTGGCCGCCTCCCGCCTTGGTTTGAAATGTCACATTTTCGAGCCGGGATCGGCCCCGCCCGCCGGTCATGTGTCGGAAAAGGTGTATACGGCATCCTATGAGGACGAGGCGGCGCTGCGCGCATTCGCGGCCGGCGTCGATGTCGTGACCTATGAGTTCGAGAATATCCCGACCTCGGCGCTGGATCTCCTCGAGAGCCTGCGGCCGATCCGGCCGGGGCGCCGGGCGCTTGCGATCTCGCAGGATCGCATCCTCGAGAAGAGCTTTCTGAACGAGATCGGCCTTGCCACCGCGCCCTGGGCCGAAGTGAGTGATGCCGCCTCTCTCGACGCGGCGATCGCGCAGATCGGCACGCCGGGGATCCTGAAGACGACGCGGCTTGGCTATGACGGCAAGGGGCAGGCGCGGATCATGACGCCTGATGACGCGCCCGAGGCGCTTGCTGCGATGGCGGGGGCGACGGCGGTGCTGGAGGGCTTCGTCGAGTTTTCCGCCGAGATTTCGGTGATCGCGGCGCGCGGTCTCGACGGGGCGGTCGCCTGTTTCGACCCGGGTGAGAACGTGCACAAATCCGGCATTCTGCACACCACGACGGTTCCTGCGCGGATTTCGCCGAACCTGCGCTCGGATGCCGTGCTGATCGCGGCCAGGATCCTGAACGCGCTCGATTATGTGGGCGTTCTGGGGGTCGAGCTTTTCGTCACGCCGGGTGGGCTTCTGGTGAACGAGATCGCGCCGCGCGTGCACAATTCCGGCCACTGGACGCAGGCGGGCTGCACCGTCGACCAGTTCGAGCAGCATATCCGCGCGGTCGCGGGCTGGCCGCTGGGTGATGGCAGCCGCTACGCCGATGTCGAGATGCTGAACCTGATCGGCGCCGATGTGGAGCAGGTGCCCGCGCTTGCGAAACAGCCGCGCACGCAGATCCACCTCTACGGCAAGGCCGAGGCGAAGCCCGGGCGCAAGATGGGCCACGTCAACCGCGTGCTCTGAGCGCCGGGGCTCTGCCCCGGACCCCGAGGTATTTGCGGCAAGATGAAGGGGCTTTCATCTTGCTAGAAATACCTCGGGGTGAACGGGCCGCAGGCCCGGAGGGGCAGAGCCCCTAGTTGCGCCGTAACGAGAGTGCGATGCCGCCGATCACCAGCGCCGCGGCAAACCAGAACCGCGGCCCCGGCACTTCCGCGAGCAGTGCCGCGCCGCCGAGCGCCGCGAGCACCGGGACGGAGAGCTGCGCCACGGCGGCGAGGCTTGCCGCGAGGCGCGGCACCACCGCATACCAGAGCGCATAGCCCATCCCCGAGGTGACCGCGCCGGAAAGCAGCGCCGGCCAGATCCCCCAGGTCACCGCGGGCGTCCCCTGCCCCAGCCCGAGCCAGACGAGAGCCGGAACCAGCGCGAGGGTGAAATTCACCGCCGTCGCGGCCAGCGCATCGCCCGCGCGGCGGCCGTTCAGCGAATAGAGGCCCCAGCCGATCCCGCCGAGCGCCATCAGCGCGGCACCGGTAGGATCGACCGCGGCGCCTCCGGCAGGCAGCATCAGCACCGCAAGCCCGGAGAAGGCCACGCCCGCGCCGATGACGCGCCAGCGCCCCACCGGCTCACGCCAGAGCAGCGCCGCGGCGAACATCGTGATCTGCACCGAGCCGAAGAGGATCAGCGCGCCGATGCCGGCGTCGATCCGACCATTCGCGAGGGTGAAGCCGAGGATATAGAGGAAGAGCGTCGCCATCCCCGCCGCGGCGACCCCGGGGGCGACGCGCAGCGCCGCCGTGCCGCGCCGCGCGAGCACCAGTGCCATCAGCACCCCGGCCCCGGCGCCCAGCCGCAGCACCGCGGCCAGCGCCGGGTCTAGCCCGGCCACGCCGACGGCCATCCGGTTCAGCACCGAATTCGCGGCGAAGGCCAGCATCACGAGCGAGGTCAGGGCAAAAAGACGCATCGCCCGAGCGTGGCCCGGGCGATGATGCAAAGCAACTCGGACTTTCGGATCAGTAGGCCTGATAGAGGCCTTCGTAGATCGGCACCAGCGTGTCGGTTTCGAACAGCGACGACACCGAGGTGCCCGACCAGGTGTTCAGGATCGCCTGCGCGAACATCGGCGCGGTCGGCACGATGCGGATGTTCGGGCAGGCCTTCACCGCCGCGGTGGGCTCGATCGAATCGGTGATGACGAGCGATTTCATCACCGATTTGCTGACCCGCTCCACCGCCGGGCCCGAGAGCACGCCGTGGGTGATATAGGCGTGGACCTCGGTCGCGCCGCCCTGCATCAGCGTTTCCGCCGCCTTGCACAGCGTGCCGGCGGTGTCGCAGATGTCGTCGACGATGATGCACTTCTTGCCCGAGACGTCGCCGATCACCGTCATGCCGGCGACTTCGCCGGCCTTCTCGCGGCGCTTGTCGACGATCGCGAGCGGGGCGCCGATGCGCTTTGCCAGTTCGCGCGCCCGGGCCACGCCGCCGACGTCGGGCGAGATCACCATCACGTCCTCGAGCTGGCCCTTGAAATTGTGCATGATGTCGAGGGCGAAGACCGGCGCGGCATAGAGGTTGTCGACGGGGATGTCGAAGAAGCCCTGGATCTGCGTCGCGTGCAGATCGAGCGTCAGCACCCGGTCGACGCCCGCCTCGGTGAGCAGGTTGGCCACGAGCTTCGCCGAAATCGGCGTGCGGGCCTTGGCGCGGCGGTCCTGCCGGGCGTAGCCGAAATAGGGGATCACCGCGGTGATGCGATCGGCCGAGGAGCGCTTGAGCGCATCGGTCATGATCAAGAGTTCCATCAGGTTGTCGTTCGCCGGGTTCGAGGTCGGCTGGATGATGTACATGTCCTCGCCGCGGACGTTCTCGTAGACCTCGACAAAGATCTCCTGATCGTTGAACCGCTCGACCCGCGCGTCGACCAGACCGACCGACATGCCCCGGTGCATCGACATCCGCCGCGCGATGGCATGGGCCAGCGGCGTATTGGCATTGCCGGCGATCAGTTTCGGTTCGGTCATTGCGGGCATGGGGTCACCTTTCATCTCGGCCGGGGGAGGGCACTGGATTCGCATGGATTGCGCCTGCCTTAGCACCGGGCTAGCTTCCCCGCAAATCTTGCGCGCAACGGGAGGTGCCGCGATGGCGCATATCGACTATTTTTTCGCGGTGTTCAGCCCCTGGACCTATCTCGCCGGGGATCGGCTGGAGCGGATCGCGGCGAAACACGGGGCGAGCGTGACCTACAAGCCGCTCGATCTGATGGGGCTGTTCGATCGCACCGGGGGCACGCGGCCGCAGGCGCGGCATCCGAACCGGCTGAAATACCGGATGCAGGAGCTCGAGCGCTGGTCGCAGCGGCTTGGCATGGAGATGAAATTCACCCCCGCCGGCTACCCGCCGAACCCCGCGCCCGCCTCCTATGCGGTGATCGCGGCGCAGAAGGCGGGGGGCGGCGATCTCGGCGGCCTTGTCCAAAGCTTTCTGCGCGGGGTCTGGGTCGAGGAGGTGAACATCGCCGATGATGCGGTGATTCAGGAGAAGCTTGCGGCCCATGGTTTCGATCCGAAGCTTGCGCTGACCGGGCTCTTCGATGGCGCCGTGACCTATGAGAAGAACCTCGAGGAGGCGGTCGAACGGGGCGTTTTCGGCGCGCCCTTCTACATCGTGCGGGAAAGCGACGCGCGGTTCTGGGGGCAGGACCGGCTCGATTTCCTCGACGACCATCTGGGAAGCCTCTGATGCCGAAGGATATCCGTTACGAGACCGAGACCTTCTGGCAGGTCTTCGGCACGGGCGAGCGCCCGGCGCTTGCGATCCATTGCATGCTCGGCTCCTCCGAGATGTGGGGCGGCGTGCTGGCGCCGATGGCCGACACGCTCACCACCACCGCCTTCGATCTGCCGGGCCACGGGCAATCGGCCCCCTGGGACGCCGCGGGCGCCGCGCCCGGCGCCTATCAGACGCTTGCGACGCGGATCGCGGCCTCCTTCATCGAGCGGCCCGTCGATCTGATCGGCCACAGCTTCGGCGCCTCGGTCGCGCTGCGGATCGCGGTGGGCGCGCCACAGGCGATCCGCTCGCTCACGCTGATCGAGCCGGTGCTTTTCGCCGCGGCGAAGGGCTCGCCCGAATGGGAGGAGCTGCGCCCGCATCAGGATCACCTCGACGCGCTGCTCGCCGCGGGCGAGCAGGAGGAGGCCGCGCGCCGCTTCATGCGCGACTGGGGCGCGGGCGCGCCCTGGGAGACGCTGCCGGAAAAGCTGCGAACCCGTTTCATCGCACAGATGCCGATCATCGAGAATGTCACGCCGGCGAATTTCGAGGATCCGGGCGGGATCTGCCGCGCGGGCGGCATGGAGGGGATCGAGGCGCCGGTGATGCTGATCCGTGGCGATCAGAGCCCGAAGATCGTCGCCGCCACCTGCGACGCGATCGCGGCGCGGCTTGCCGATGTCGGCACCGCGGTGGTGCCGGGCGCGGGGCATATGCTGCCGCTGACCCATATGCCGCAGGTGAGCGAGCTGATCGCGATGAATATCGAACGCAGCTAGGGGGCGCTGCCCCCTCGCGCGTGCCGCGCTCACCCCCGGGATATTTCGGCTCTGTAGAAAGGGCTTCTATAGAGCGAAAATATCCCGGGGGAGTCCGTTTGCGGACGGGGGCAGCGCCCCCTGCCCGCTCAGCCCAGATGGCTCAGGAACGTGTCGATCTCGGCCTCGGTCGTGGCCCAGGAACAGACGAGCCGCGCGGCGAGCGGTTCCTCGCCCGGGCCTTCGAGCGACTGGTCGAAGGGCCAGAGGTAGTAATAGGCGCCCGCGCCCTGGGCCGCGCGATGGGCGGCGCGCGGGAAGGCGGCGAAGACGGCGTTGGCGTCGGTCGGATGCAGGAGGGTCGCGCCCGGCACTCTGGCGATGCCCGCGGAGAGCCGCGCCGCCATCGCATTGGCATGGGCGGCAAGCCGCAGCCAGAGCCCGTCCGTCAGATAGGCGCGCATCTGTGCGGCAAGGAAGCGGTGCTTGGAAAACAGATGCCCGCCGCGCTTGCGCCGCAGCTCGGCCTCATGCGCGCGCGCCGGATCGAAGATCACCACCGCCTCGACGCCCATGCAGCCATTCTTCGTGCCGCCAAAGCTGAGCACGTCGACGCCCGCCTTCCAGGTCATCTCGGCCGGGGTGCAGCCGGCGGCGACGAGCGCATTGGCGAAACGCGCGCCATCCATATGCACCGGCAGGCCGAAGTCGCGCGCGACGGCGGTGAGCGCCCGCACCTCGGCCGGGGAATAGACCGTCCCCGCCTCGGTCGCATTGGTGATCGAGACCATGCCGCGTTGCAGGTTGTGGATGCCGCCGCGCCCGGTATGGGCGATCGTACGACGCAGCGCGTCGGGGTCCATCTTCGCATGCGGTCCGTCGACGAGGGTCAGCTTGCCGCCGCCGATGAAGAACTCGGGCGCGCCGCATTCGTCCTCCTCGATATGGGCGTTGCGATGGCAGAAGACGGTTTCCCAGGGTTTGCAGAGCAGCGCGCAGGAAAGCGCATTCGCCACCGTCCCGGTCGCGACGAGCACCACCGCCGCCTCGGGCGCCTCGAAGATCTCACGGATCATCGCCGTCACCTCGGCGGTGACCGGATCGCCGCCATAGGAGGGCATGTGCCCCGCATTCACCGCGTTGAGCGCAGCCATGATTTCGGGCGCCGTGCCCGCGATATTGTCGGAAGCCAAGAACATTCAGAGATCCTCGATCACGTAATCCTGCCAGTCGTCCTCCGGGATTTCCGCCTCGGAGACGGTCCAGCCCTGCACCGACATCCCCGCCTCGTGCACCGTCTCATGCGAGCCGGAAATGAGGTAGTGCCAGGGTTCGAGCGGCTTGCCCTCGAAGCGCAGCCGATAGGCGCAGGTCTTCGGCATCCAATAGGCGCTTTTGCGGATGGATTTCGGCGTCAGCCGCACGCATTCGGGCACGAAGTCGTGGCGGTTCTCGTAGCTCATGCAGCGGCAGGTCTCGCCGTCAAGCAGCCGGCAGGCAACCCGGGTGAACTCGAGCTCGCCGGTATCCTCATATTCGAGCTTGTTCAGGCAGCACTTGCCGCAGCCATCGCAGAGCGCCTCCCATTCGGCGGGGGTCAGCTTGGCCAAAGGCAGGGTCCAGAATTTCGGGCGCAGGGTGCTCATCGGCGCAACCTGACGCAAAGCGCGGCCAAAGGAAAGGCGCGCGGGCTCACGAGGCGGCGAGCAGGAAGCGCACCTGCGCGCAATCTGCGCCCATCTGATCCATCAGCGCGTCGAGATTGGAGAATTTCATCTCCGGACGCAGGAAATCGACAAGCGCAACGGACAGGTGCTGCCCGTAGAGATCACCTTCGAAATCAAGGATATAGGTTTCGAGATTGGGCTTGTTCTCGCCAAACATCGGACGCACGCCAAGGCTTGCGGCACCGATGTAGCTGCCCGCCTGCGGCCCGCTGAGCACGTCGAGCTTCACCGCATAGACGCCGAAGCGCGGCAGGTGCAGCCCGTCAACCGCCATGTTTGCGGTCGGATAGCCAAGCTCGCGGCCGCGTTTCTCACCATGGATCACCGCGCCCTCGATCCGGTGCAGGTGGCCAAGCATCGCCGCGGCATCGGCCGGGCGCCCCTCGGCCAGCGCCTTGCGGATCGCGGTCGAGGAAACCTCGGTGCCGTCGAGATGCAAAAGCGGCGCCACGGTGACGCCGAAGCCGTATTTCTGCCCGAGCGCGATCAGCGTGTCGGTGCCGCCCTCGCGCCCCTTGCCGAAGCGGAAATCGCCGCCGACGGTAACATGGGTGACGCCCAGCCCCTCGACGAGGATCTGGCGCACGAAATCCTCGGCCGACATCGCGGCGAGGTCACGGTCGAAGGGGAGTTCATAAAGCCGCTCGACGCCCAGCTTTTCGAGCCGGTTCGCCCGCGCCTCGGCATTCATCAGCCGGAACGGCGGCGCGTCGGGGGCGAAGAATTCGCGCGGATGCGGCTCGAAGGTGACGATGCCGAGCGGCCCCTGGCCGCGGGCGAGGTCGATCACCGACTGGTGGCCCAGATGCACCCCGTCGAAATTGCCCATCGCGACCGAGGCGCCTTTCGCCGCCTCGGGCAGGTCTTTCCAGTGACTGAATTTCTGCATTACCCCGCCTTCCCGACGAGGCCGCCGGTCAGTCTGTCAGTCTTTCTTGCAAGCCGGCGCAAGCACCACGGCCTCGCCCTTGATGACGACGGTATCGCCCACCGCGCAGTGGGTTTCAAGGGTGACACGACGACGTTCGCGGTCGATCGCGGTGACCTTGACCTCGGCCTTGACCTCGTCGCCGGGGCGAACCGGGGCGAGGAACTTCAGCGTCTGGCCCATGTAGATCGTGCCGTGGCCCGGCAGATGCTCGCCCAGAAGCGCCGAGATCAGCCCGGCGGAGAGCATGCCATGGGCGATGCGGCCCTTGAACATCGTGCCCTTGGCGTAGTCGTCGTTCAGGTGCACCGGGTTGTGGTCGGTCGAGACCTCGGCGAACATCTCGATGTCGCGGTCGGAGATGACCTTGGTGATGCTGCGCGACATGCCGATTTCGATGTCGTCGATGCAGATCGAGGTGGGGGCAGGCGTGTCGCTCATGGTGTGAGTCCCGTTCGCAGGTTCATGTTGCAGCGCGGCATAGCACTGCGGCGCAGCATCGGCAAGGGAAAGGCGCAAGAAGGCTGCGTTTTTTGCCCGAGTTTTGCAACAATATTGCGAAACGTCCGGCGGCGCGAAGCACCCCGGGGATCAGGCCGATGCGCTCTCAGCGCAACCGCCCGATCGTATAGAGCGGGTCGCGCTGGCGCGCATTGAGCCAGGTCATGAGAAGTTCCGGATCGGGGTTCTCGACATCGTCGCCGAACTGGTCGGCGGCAAGCCCGCCCGAGATGAAGAGCACGTCGAGCCCCTCGCCCATCGCGCCGGCGACATCGGTGTTGATGCCGTCTCCCACCGCGAGGATGCGGCTGTCGTCGGCCCCGCCGAGCGCGCTCAGCCGGCGGCGGGCGAGATCGTAGATCGGCGGATGCGGCTTGCCGAAATAGAGCGACCGCCCGCCCATGTCCTCATAAAGCGCGGCGAGCGCGCCGGCGCAATAGATCCGCGTCTCGCCGAGATCGACGACGATGTCGGGGTTGGCGCAGAGCATCGGCAACCCGCGGCTCTTGGCGAGCAGGAAGCGGGGGCGGTAGTCCTCCGGCACCTCGTTCATCTCGTCGAAGGGGCCGGTGCAGACCATGCCCTCGGCCTCCTCGAAGGGAACCTGCTCGATGGTGACCTGGCCCTGCCATTCGGGCGGCACCTCGGTGAAGAAGCCCTCGTCCTTGTCGGGGCCGAGATGCCAGACCTTCTGGCCGACGGCGCCCGCGAACATCGCATCCTGCGCGGCGTCGCCCGAGGTGACGATCGCGTCATAGGCCTCGCGCGGCAGGCCCATGCGATCGAGGCTTTGCGCCACATATTTCGCCGGGCGCGGGGCGTTCGTCAGGAGCAGCACCTTGCCCCCCTTCGCGCGGAAGCCCGTCAGCGCCTCGGCCACGCCCGGGAAGGGCGCGACGCCATTGTGCACGCAGCCCCAGAGATCGCAGAAGAGCGCGTCATAGGGTTCGGAGATTTCGGCGAGGGATTGGACGATGCGGGTCATCGGGGGCCTTTCGAGGGGCGGAACGGGCGCCGCGCAGGGCGCTCCTGCAGGCTTATGGCATGCTCGTAACGGATTGGCAAAGGTGCGGTTCCCGGGGGCGGGCGCAGGGGGCGCCGCCCCCTCGGCCTTCGGCCTCACCCCCGGGATATTTCGGCTCTGTAGAAGAGGGCGTTTCTATAGAGCGAAAATATCCCGGGGGAGTCTCCACAGGAGACGGGGGCAGCGCCCCCCTGCCCCGCCATGACAAAGGGGCGGAGGTTTCCCCCCGCCCCTCGAAAGCCCTGTCGCGAAGGATCAGACCTTCAGCGCCGGGATGATCTGCTTCTTGCGCGACATGATGCCGGGCAGGACCACGGTGTCGCCCGAGACGGTGCAGCCGAACGACGCCTCGGCGATCTTCTTCACCAGATCGTTCGGGACGAGCAGCGTCGCTTCCTCGTTCAGGATGTCGACGACGAAGAGCAGCACCTGATCGGCGCCGTCTTCCTTCGCCACGCCCTCCATCGAGGCCATCAGGCTGTCCTTGCGGTCGAGGATCAGCTTCGGCGCGGTGGTTTCCAGAACCGAAACGCGCAGCTCGGTGCCGTCGACGTTGTATTCCTTGCTGTCCATGCGCAGGAGCGCCGCGTCGGAGAAGGCCGAGACGTCCGATTTCGCCTCGAACATCGCGGTGGCGAGCTCGTTGATCGAAACGCCGAGATCCTTCGCCAGCGCCTCGCAGACTTCCTTGTCATGCGCGGTGGTGGTGGGCGAGCGGAATTCGAGCGTGTCGGAGAGGATGCAGGACAGCATCGCGCCCTTCACGCCGCGCGGGGCCTTCGCCACGGCGTCGCCCATCAGGTCGTACATGATGGTCGCGGTGCAGGCGAGCGGGCGGATGGTGATGTCGATCGGACCCTTGGTTTCCAGGCCGCCGACCAGCTTGTGGTGGTCGATGATCGCGGTGATGTCGGCCTTGTTGATGCCCTCGGGCAGCTCCGCCGGGTTGTTGGTGTCGACGATCACGACGGCCTCGCCGGCCTCGACGCCCGAGATGATTTCCGGCTTCGCGAGATCCCAGTGCTTGAGCACGAAGGCGGCCTCGGTGTTCGGCTCGCCAAGCAGCGCCGGGGTGGCGGGCTGGCCCAGCACTTCGGTCATGTACCAGGCCCAGATGATGGGCGAGCCGGTCGAGTCGGTGTCGGGGGATTTGTGGCCGAAAACCTTGGTGGTCATGGATTCCTCGGGGTCTGAAGCGATGTCGCGCGCGTTATACGGAAAGCGCACCCCCTTGTCACGCCTTGCGGGCAAGGGCTTGCGCTAACATCAGTCGAGCCGGGTGATCGCCCAGCCATCGGCCTGCAGGAGCGCGAGCACCCCGTCCTGCCCGGAGAGGTGCAGCGCACCGAAGGCCGCAAGCACCGGCCCCTTTGCCGCCGCCGCCTCGAGCACCGGGATCCAGGCCTTGTTGCGCCCGCGCACGAGCAGCTTCTCCGAAAGGTCCATCTGCTTTTGCACCTCCTCGGGCGAGAGCCCCAGGCCGCGCGCCCGCACAGCGGCAAAGTCCCAGATCATCCGCGGCTCGCGCGCGAAGTAGAAATTCGCCATCGTCGTGGTGTTGTCCTCGGGGTCGGTGGCGTCGAGACGGATCGCGCGCAGGATCTCGGTCTCCTCCTCCGGCGTCGCGCCGTCGAAGAACTTGAGCGCCGTGTCCCAGGGTTCGAGCGCGGCGATCGGAAGGCCGCGCGCCTCCGCCTCGGCGATCAGCGCCTTGTCGAGACCGCCCTTGCCCGCCTGCATCTCCGTCATCGCACAGGGCGGCACCGCCAGCACCACCGCAAGGAAGGCGGGCTTCATCTTCGCCGCGAGCACCGCCGGGATGCCGCGTTCGGAGAGAACCTTCTGCAATGCCTGCCAGTCCTCCTCCGAAAGGCGTTCGGGCAGGGTCGGGCCGGTCATGTTGAAGAGGAGCCCGGGGTTCTCGGTGGTGACGGATTTGATCTTCGCCTCCTCCTCGGGCCCGGCCTCGACGAGCAGTTCGCTGGCCTTTTCCAGCACCGGGGTCAGCTCGTCGACGAGGGCCTGATGCCGCGCGTCGGGCATG